>BQIX01000004.1 GCA_021604145.1 Nitrospirales bacterium | reverse complement strand
CTTGGCGACGGTTGCGAGGATTTAGAGAGTTACCCAAAGTCATCGCAGGTATTCAATTTACTGATGGCATGGAAGACACAAGCCCAAACTCAGTCGCCGCGTGAGCAACGTTTCGTGCACTAGATTTGACAATAACTCTCTTAACATCAATGACAACTGTTTATGCCTCGGACTTCTCAATGATGATCGTGGTTCAAAAAAACCTGAAATTTCCCTTTAAATTCAAGCTTACACGAAGAATAGGTTCAATCGAATTCCCGTAACACTCACGGCATTCGCATGGCTCACACTACCCTATCAATAAAAGTCATATTTGACTCACCACCATCAGAATGTTACCTTAAGGCACGGTTTGAGCTAAGGATACTGCTACAACAAAGTACTCCTAAGTACCAAAAGAGGGGTACATCCCATCTTTTACGATTTGAGCCCCGTTGTACGTGATGCTTTAAACCAAATAATTCGGCTATGCATTTTAGTGCGAGTGTATGGTCGTGCGAGAGTAAAAGATCCCTTGATCTTCTGAGGCAATACCCATGCCTCAGATAACGGGTACGAACGTTCCGACGTCATATTTAGGCAAGCTCATAGCCAGTAAGGTACCCATCTCAGTCAAGAAGGAGAGAGAGATAAGATGAAGATGACTAAAGGTTGGCCAGCTCATAAACGTCCCCATAAAATAGTCAGAATTAAGGATAACCGTAGTATCCCTTGGAAAACATTGGGACTGACAGACCCATCAGAAGAACAGCGGTCTCGGTCAATGGACGAAATTCGACAACAAGTTTTAATGATGTCGTCTCAAGAAATTGGTCAGGGATTTGACGAGATACAGTATGAAGAGACCCCAAAGGCAAGCACGGTCTCTACTCGTGCCAAAACCGAGCGCAAATCACATGGTCGAACGACCAAAAAGCAAACACTCCAACGCTAGGGAGGAGAGAGGCTCAGTTCTTTAGCCGATGTAATGGGAAAAATTAAGAAAGAAACCCAAGGAAAACGACTTCGTGAACATGCTCAACGGCTCAAACGTCAAGAAAAGGCCATGCGTCGTGAGCAACGTAAAGACCAAGCTGCATCCGAAACGCGCCCTGTAGTCGAAGGGGAAGATCCTGACCTCATTGGTCTACGCTGTGGCCCCCAGCCTCCACTGTTTTAAATAATTTCGCCAAAACTCGACAAGGCACTTTCAGACATCAATAATGGTGTTGGCGTAACCGCCATTCGAGGCATTTTTGTGTTTCTGCTCGAGCGGACAACAAGTCCTCTGCTACCTTTCCTCACTCACAAGATACCAACACTCCTCTTTTTGTCACAATTATCTCCGACTCTCGCCCTGACACATTTGTTGTGGTTAATCAATGGAATTCGTTCCTACTCAACTCACCAAAATTTCCGAAAATTCGAATAATATAACCAATCACAAAAAGTTCCAGAAGTGTGCTGGGGGCGTGAACGCACCACCGACCCGATCTACTTTCACGGAGAATGCTGAGGTTATTCAATACTGTAATCATAGATGACCTCAGTCGACACGATCGTTCCCAAGGCCAAGCTTTACTGATGGGCAATCGATAATGGCGACTTCGTATTCCTTTTGATGTCAGCATTACTTGATGTCAGCATTACAGATACCCAAGTAACACAACGTTATTACCCACATCAAACATTGAAAGTTCCTTCAAACGGCTATAAATAGATCAACTTCAGAACGCTCAATAATCTGAGCTTAATCGCCGATATAGAACCATTAAGAAAGAGTCGCTTTAACTGAAGATTGTAAGAAGTTCTGATTTATGATTATTCAATCTCTTCCATTACGACTTGGAGTGTTACTTACTGGGTGGATCAGTCTAGCCTTGGGATTCATCGGTATTTTCCTTCCAATCCTGCCAACGACCCCATTTATCCTTCTCGCAGCCTATTGCTTTTCTAAAAGTTCTCCTCAGCTACACCACTGCCTGATCCGTCAACCTACACTTGGCCCCATGATTCAAAACTGGGAACAACACGGCAGTATTAGCAAACGAGCCAAAGTCACCGCGACCGTGACGATGCTGCTGTTTTTTTCCTTTTCCCTGTTTATTCTTTCAGTCGGGATACTCTTGAAAACGATGCTGGTCGGCATTGTGACTGGAGTCTTAGCGTTTATCTGGACGAGACCATTACCACCCTATGACACGACCGGAGAAACTCGCACAAAACTCGCAAACGAAATGTAAGATAAGGTAGGGAAACACAATCTTTCTGATACGAGCCACCAAAGATCTTTCTTGGATACCATTCGTTCACATCTTTTTTAACATGCACACAGACATTGTCGATAGGTCACCTCGCCAATAGCCACCATCACTTCCTCAACAAAATAGAGTGACCTTCTATCATTTGATCTTATGCCGAACGAAAAACGGCCAAAAGATCACTGAGTGCCAGGGTCTTAATTCTCAGTGTCTCCCGTTCATGATCCACTTGAGCTTTGCGTTCTGAATCTCGAGGGTTTTTGACCAAGGCTTTTGCACATTTCATAACCCGATCATACTCTTGTTCGATTTTTTCAGGTACGATTCTATTCGTAGACAGGAGATTTATCACGGACTGCTTTGTCTCAACCAAATGCTTCTGAAACTCGCCTTCGGACAGCGATGAACTCCCATCTTCAGTTCGACAACGATCAAGGTATTGTGCGAGAAGCACATACAACCTCAGTAGGGTCTCAGTTGTTCGAATGTGTTGTGGCACAGATCCTTCTTGAGACATTCATGGCCTCCTTTGGGCTTTGACTTCTCACAGTTGCCCAGTAGCGAGTTGGATTATCACTATCTCGCTCTTTATTGTACCACGCTATTTTGATTGACTAATGATATTTTAGCGCCCACGGAAGGAAAATCACCAAAAGCATCATTATGGACAGAGGAAATTCGCAAACCACCTTGAAATTTCAAGGCCAGAGGTCTTCTCAATGTTGATTGAACATTGACTCTCACTCTTACCTGCTCGTCCATAGGCTAATCGCGCTCGATGGTACATCGATTCAATCTGCGGTGTATCGAGTTGCCGATTGCTCCCATCCACTAATCCCTCCATTCGAAGTGGTCGAGGGGCCAGTGCAGCAGCAATGTCAGGAATGTCTGCAACTGTCAAAAGACCTCGAATGAGCGAATCTACAGGCTGATAGATATAAGGTTTATCCAATAATGTTTCATACGAGGCAAGACCTCCCTGGACATACACGGCTTGAATCTGTGGTTCGAAGAGTGTCGCCAGAAGCGACACAACGCCCCCCAGTGGCTCACCACGCTCCGGATATGAATCTGCGTTGAAAGGAACAGCGAGGTCGTCATCTGAAAAGTTTGATGCGGGAAGCGCAGCACCCCAGATACCGACCCGACTGTCATCAATCTCATCTCGATGCTTAAGATACGCTATCACTGTTCGTAGATCACGAACTCGAGATATGAGTAAACTTTCTCCAAGCATTAAGCTTGTTGCGGCGATACCGGCACTCGGACTGATTCTTCCTCGGTAGATTTCTCCCTGCCGACCATCCCCGGTTCCTCGCAATTCCGTTAAACACACCACAATTCTTTGTTTGAGCAAGCGTCGAATCAACGATTGGCGTTCATTTTTTAACCGGCGATTACCTTCCTGAGCCACACCAATGACGACCGGCAATTGGGGAATATCTGAATGAGAGGGGCGCAGGATCTGCAAACGTACAAAGATGTTTTTTTCAACTTCTAATTTGACATATTCAGATCGGCTGACTCCTTGATACATTGAGTGAACTCGGCAGGAAGTGAATGGTTGCATCGGACCGAGAACTGGAACGAGATCTTGCTGTAATTGAATGGCCAACATGGCAGGCTCCTGAGTCGCTCGTCCCTTACGAGCAACAGTGAGGTATTGACGAGATAGTTGCTGAACGACTTCATGGACCCGTCGTGAGCTGAATTCTCTTCTGGCCTCTTCTGTCAGACATATGAGCTTGTGTTTTTCAATACACGTGGTCTCCTCGTGTTCCGGGACAGGAATGCCAAACCAATCTTGAAAAATAGGATATAACTGAGCTCGATGGAGAGGACCAATATTCATGCAATGACTATCTAGAGGACCATTGCTCGACACGTGCCCGGAACCGGAGACCGACCGAAGAGCCTCGGACTGCCCATAGAGTGCATATACGTTTTTAAGATAGTTCCATGCACCATCAACATGATTCCAAGCAAACTCTCGTCCATAGATAAGACGACGCGGGGCCAATGATGCCAAAATAACCCAGGGCCAAAATCGTAATCGAGCCGTATCGGGTAGATTTCTTGTTGATTCCCAATCCCCCATCGAAAGATGTCCAAAGTTAAAGGCGACAACGTTCGATACCCGCATATCGACAGCGCCAACAACGGCCGCAAGATCACCTCCCCCTGCCACTGAACCGACAACAATGATTCGATCACAGTCAATATGTGGATCAGCACATAACACATCGATACCACGCCGTACATCTTGCACCATCCATCCCATTAAACTTTCACCCACCAACTGTAATTGCATATCAAGCACAGACCGAAAATAGTAGTCTTGCCGATCAACACGAAATGCTCCGGCAAAATCTTTTTGACTGGTAAAAGGATGCTGACGCCGTTCTCCATGACCAAGTAAATCCATGATTAAGACTGTGCATCCTTGGCGAGCCCATGTCATTCCCATGCATTGTAACTCTTCTTCCGATTTTGAATCGTGATGACTGTGACATAGAACGATTGCGGGTGTGTTTGTCGTGATACCGACAGGTCGATACATATTCGCGGTCACAGGAATATCCATGTGGCCATGGAAAACCATATTTTCAATATGACAGGCATTGAGCTTCAAGGTGCCAGTCACGAGAGCACGAGGCGGGGCAACACGTTCCTCACTCAGATTCAACGAGCGACGCAGAGCCTCACATCGAACATCGCGAAAACTTTCCCAATCAGCTTTCGTCTGAATCCCTTTCCCGATCGCAATATCTTTTTGAGCGGCATCGTGAATTCGAGTCGAGAGTTCCCCTCCAAGCTCTCGAATTCGACGATTTCCCGCTGCAACTTTCCGTTCCCACAACCACTGACGTAACGGTAGCGGAAGGCTTTCACTCAGCAGCTGTTTCATTCGCATAGAATCAACCATGGCACATCAGTATGCAACGAATATCAGACATTAGGCTTGGCTCACTCGAATAAATTCTCGAAGAGAGTCCATTCAGGTCAATATTCAATTGGGCATATCATATTATTTGCTTGTCTCACCTTATTGGGTTTACTGAGTATATCAATCAACATCGATCGTGGAATCATCTAAAAGAAGACGACTGAATTCCCTTACATATGATCAATATCTGGAATCAAGTCTCATCTTCTTTGAAAATTTGAAAAGATGAATTTTTCTATTGTCATTGCCCTGAATGTTATTTGATAATACGCGACAATTATTCATCACATTCTCTTCATGGAGATAAAGGAGCCGAACGTATGATAATTGAGAGGTCGATTCGAGAAAAAATTAGAAGGACGGCATGTGTGTTAACGGCCGGATGCGCCATGGCGATGAGTATTGGCATTCAAGAAGTAGAAGCTGTGTCGGTCCAGAACATCTTAACGGCGAACGTGACGACTGTAGACGAAGTCCTTCGTTCCGTTTTTAATGTTGGCGATCCAATTACAATGACCTTCACCTACGACCCCAATCAAGCCATCGATGTCTTTTCGGGGGATCCCGAGATCGGCCAATACCCTTCAGCCCTCAATGATATCGTCATCATGTCCGATCGTTTTTCGACTAACTTCTCAGGAGGCACCGTAACCGTTATTGATAGCCCAGGATTTGAACAAGCCTCCCTTATAAGTAACAATGTGACACAGACTCCCCTGATTGATGCCGTGTTTGGTCCCTTTCAAACAGAAACGCTCTCATACGTGGTCGAATCATCAAATTCAGCCTCTCCCCCCCTGACAAGTGCAACCCTAACTGCCAACACATTTCAACAAATCTTTGAGGCAAACACTCAAGAAGGAGGCTTTCTTCTCTTTCAAAACCTCGACCGAAGCCTCCAACCCATGATGACGTTTTCTGGCACAATCTTCGAAAGACGACCCGTCGACCCCATGAATCCAGTTCCAGAACCCGGAACTCTTACATTACTGGGAACTGGCCTTATCGGCCTTGTGGGATGGCGCTATCGACAGACAACCAAAAGTAAATCAGCAGAAAAGTTTTCCAACTCTCAAAAATTATGATATTGCAACCAAGCTAGCCACCACTCCCAACATCTGAGGCTTTAATATATCCTAAAATAACATCTCCGCGTGCCAGGATACCGACTAACGCGTTCGTTCTCACAACTGGCACGCGAACAAGATGATGCTGTTGAAGTAGTTGTACGACCTCCATGAACGGCGTCTGCTCTGTCACCGTCACCACCTCTTTGGTCATGATCGATGCAACAGACGTACTTCGTAGATCTTTGCCATGTTCAATCGCCTGAAGTAGATCAAACTCCGTCACAATCCCAACTAAAGATTGTTCGTCATCAACCACAGGCAGACTACCAATGTTTCCATCATACAGCTTGTGTCCCACCGTGAGCACCATATCATCTGGACTGCAGGTACTCACCTGATCTTCCATCAGTTGGTGCGCCAAAAGAGTTGCCGGATCACAACGTTGAGAAATCCATTCAACTTTCCTCATTCTTATTCCTCCTCCATCTGACTTACAGAGCCAAGTTCTTATACCAATTCACAAAATCGTTAAATGACGAAACCTTTCATTGTCGTTTCCAAAAATGCTGGCTCCCATTCTATTTACTATCTTCCGCAATGCTATACATTACCAACATTTCACTAAGCATTCATCTAGCACTTGCACTGGATCCTCATCTAAAACCGAGATACCATTCAAGATGAAAGATAACATTCGACTTCCCATAGGTTATGACGAGATTAATGGCTCCTGCGTGAGAAGCGAGCAAAGAGGTTACCGAGTATTATGGCCATTACTGGATCATGCTTTTGTGGTGCGGTCACATACACCATCGAAGGAACGTTACGAGAAGCACGATCGTGTCACTGCTCTTCTATAGCCGTTTCAGTTATGCCGAATCTACAGGTGACCCTATTGAATACTGATTGACCCTTCGTTATTGAACCGTCAATCGTCTGCAGGTCATCCAGGCGGGCATAACCTTCCTTATGTTCACGTTGTACCGCGCGGAGTTAGTATTATTTTCCCGCCTGGAACGTATTTAGATTCGCTATAGATGTCGAAAGGCATTTAGTGGGCAGGCGTCAGCTTATGCTCTGGTAAATCCTCAAGAATTTTCGTGGACTTCTGGGGAACATCTACTCACGACCTATGAATCGAAAAATGGTGCGGGGCTACAATTCTGTCGCGTATGCGGCTCGACCCTGTGCGGTACACTCAAAGGGCAGATATATGGCGTCACGCTCGGGTGCACAGAAGGTGATGTAGAAATCAAATTGGGCATGCATATCTTTGTCAGTGACAAGGCTTCCTGGGAAACCTTACCATATGATGGCGTTCCTCAATATGAAGAGTGGCTGCCAACAAATACATCTGATAATTGAGAAAAAAATGCTGATTAAGAGAGTAGAAAATTGGAGCGGGCGATGGGATTTGAACCCACGACAGCTTGCTTGGGAAGCAAGAACTCTACCACTGAGCTACGCCCGCTCTCTAGAGGTGGTCACATTCTATGCGCGTGCTGAAACTTAGTCAAGGTAATTTAGAGAACAATGTGGAGTGATATTTTCCCATCTACCTCTTCAATCAGCCTTCCGCTCAAATTTGTACGCGACAGGAAGAAGATAGTGAAGCACTATGACGTTAGACGTTTTTGAATTCAATCAAAGCAAACTTTCGTTTGCCAATTTTCATACGATACTGTTCACCGTCTTCAAATGTTGCACTGCCATTGGGATCAGTTAGCTTCTTGCCATCAAGCTGAACTGCATTTTGTGCGATCAGACGACGAGCCTCGGCTTTACTGGGAAGAAGACCGGTTTTCATAAGCAAATCTACCACACCAAGACTTGGGGTATCAGCATTGGCAAAGTCCGAGGACTTAAGCACAACATGCGCGTCTGGTTCATCAGGAAAATCTTTTGATTGAAACCGTTGTTGAAAATCGGCTTTGGCTTGCTCGGCTCCAGCTACACCATGATATTGAAAGACAAGGCGTTCAGCGAGAGCCTTCTTCGCTTCCATCGGGTGTTGTGCATCGATAGTCGACAAGTCTTCTGTGGTCAACAGTTCATAATACCGTCGCATCAGCGTATCACTGACGGACATAATCTTCCCATACATGTCTCCGGGCTTATCTTCCAAGGCAATATAGTTGCCGTAACTCTTACTCATTTTTCGAACACCATCTGTTCCCTCAAGTAACGGCATCGTGATTACCGTCTGAGGTTTCTGCCCATAGTCTCGTTGCAAATCACGACCGACTAATAAATTAAACTTTTGATCGGTGCCTCCCAGCTCGACATCAGCTTTGAGTGCAACTGAATCGTACCCTTGCACCAAGGGATACAGAAACTCATGAACACTGATGGGTTTCTGTTCACGATAGCGGTTCGAAAAATCGTCACGCTCTAGCATACGCGCCACACTGTAATGTGAACATAATTGCACCATATCCTCTGCATGCATCTCACTCATCCATCGACTATTAAATTCTATTCGCGTTTTTTGGGGATCAAGTGTTTTAAAAATTTGTTTTTCATAGGTTTTCGCGTTGTCTAACACTTGCTCTTTCGTCAGAGCAACCCGGGTTTCTGATACCCCGGTCGGATCACCAATCATTCCGGTGAAATCGCCAATGAGAAAGATGACTTCATGACCAAGCTCTTGAAAATGTTTGAGCTTTTGAATAAGAACGGTATGACCAAGATGGAGATCGGGCGCAGTCGGATCAAATCCGGCCTTAATTCGTAACGGCCGATGCTCCTTCAGTGACGTCGCGAGTTTTTCTTTCAACTCATCGAGCTGAATCACCTCAACCGTTCCCCGAAGAATAAGGTCTAACTGTCGCTGAAGTTTTGAATCTGACATCTCAGAAGATTTCGTGACTGATTAAGATTTACGCATCAAGATCCGACAGTTTTTTCATATCGTGCATCTTGGCTTATAGAAACCAAGGGACGAATTCGTGCGATCCGCCTCTCCCCTATGCCGGTCACAGCTTGCAACTCATCCACTGATCGAAAATGCCCATGCGTTTGACGATATTTGACAATTCTTTGAGCGAGAACCATGCCAATACCCGGGAGCTGTTTCAAATTTTCAAGTTGCCCATGATTCAAATCAACGTGAAGATCAGGAGCCTTGCTACCATGTGCAGATAAATGGACTGAAGGAAGGTTAGTCGTGTTATCCGCGAGAGACGGGTGGCTTAACGAGGATGCGCGGTCTAGAGAAGTGCGATCATCAGAAACTGGCCACCCAATGAGCACCAGGCATACAATACCAACACTCAGAGTCCCCACCTTTGTGAGCAATGAGTAGAGCGCTGAGTAATTATCACATTTCACACGCGTTTTTTCGCCTGATGAATTGCTAACCCTTCGACGTCTTCTGCCGCTTCCATCAGGCCTTCGGATAGCGTAGGATGAGCGTGGATCATCGAGGCAAGTCTATCAACTGTGGCACCAACCTCTATCGCCATCGCAGCCTCATGAATCAAATCGGTTGCATGTGCACCTATGATATGCGCACCCAAGAGACGCCCTGACTCTTCATCAGAAATGACCTTAAACAGCCCCGCCGTTTCACCAACACTCTGCGCCTTCCCTAAGCCGCTGTATCGAAAACGCCCAATTTTTGTTTGCAGACCGCGTTCACGTGTCTGCTGTTCTGTCAGTCCTACCCTCCCAATTTCTGGCAATGTAAAAATGCCTGCAGGAATGACATCATAATTAACCGTCTGCGAACGACCAAGAATATTTTCAACTGCGACCTTTCCTTGCGCAGATGCTACATGGGCCAGCATGGCTTTACCCACCACATCCCCGATGGCGTAGACACCAAGAATATTCGTCTCCATTCGGTCGTTAATAGTGATCTCACCTCTTGTCCCCAACGTAATTCCGACTTGTTCTAATCCGATCCCTTCTGTATTGAATCGACGGCCGATTGAGACCAGCACCACATCCGTGTTGATCTCGTCTCCCGAGCTGAGTTTCACGGTGACCTCAGAATCTCCAACCTGACAAGCTTCAACCTTCGTTTCGACATATAATTGAATACGACGTTTTTTAAATTCACGTGCCATCAATGACGAAATTTCTTCATCTTCTTCAGAGAGAAGGGTCGGCAGCATTTCCACAACAGACACATCCGAACCCAGTCCGTTATACAACGAGGCAAATTCACATCCTTCCACACCACCTCCGATAATCAGAAGACGTTCAGGAATAGACTTTAGCTCAAGAGCCTCTTTGCTTGTGATGATTCGTGTCCCATCAATGGGAAACAATGGGAGGTTCGGCCAAGACGAACCAGTGGCAACAATCAGGGCGTCGGCCTGAACCGTGGTTTCCGCTCCATCAATCAGGGACACATGGATCGTCCGGTTATCGATTAAGGTTCCTGTCCCCTGTAGATGAGTGACGCCCCCACCTTTTAAGAGCATGCCGATGCCTTTCACCAAATTTGCGACGACTTGATCTTTCCGTTTCACCATTTGAACCACGTCATATTGGAGAGAACCTTTAATCTGAATACCCAGTTCCTCGGCCTTCTTGACCTTTTCTCCCAACTCGACAACCGAAAGAAGAGCCTTACTAGGAATACATCCCCAATTCAAACACACTCCACCCAACGCTTGATTTTCAATAATGGTGACCTTGGCACCTAACTGTGACGCACGAATGGCTGCCACATATCCGCCGGGTCCTGCGCCAAGTATGGCGATGTGCTTTTGAGAATTCATCAAATTTTGGGGTAAATGGGTGACGTCTTGCGCTTCTGGACTTAGGACTGAGACTTTAAAAATTCCTCATATTGTTCGGCGGTCATAAGTTGCTCAATTTCAGCGGGAGTCGATAATTCAAGAACAGCGATCCATCCTTTTCCATACGGATCTTTATTAAGCAGCTCCGGATGTTCATCAAGCTCTTCATTCACTTGAAGGACTTTTCCGCTCACAGGCGTATAAATTGTCGAAGTCGCTTTCGTCGACTCGACTTCTCCCAATTCTTGTTCCACCTCAAAGACTGTCCCAACTTTCGGGACTTCAATAAACACCACGTCACCCAAAGCATCTTGAGCAAAATTACTGATACCAATCGTCGCATGCTGACCTTCAACACGAACCCATTCATGCTCTTTGTGAAACCGCAGATCACTCGGCTCCATGAGGGCCTCCTCTGATTGTAAAAAACGAAAAAGGGGTGTTCAAAAATTCGTACAGCAAAACCGAAACTCTTTACAGCATGCAGAGTGTAGACACAAGTACGTGAGCACGACCAAGGGCTGAGAACCTAGCTGTCGTTTTTCAACCCTTCGGGAATGTATCAGGAAAATGGTCGTAAATCATAGACCAACCCAATACCTTGAGGCACATCGGCCTCTCCCGTAAGTTCCTTCAACGATTCGGAAGACCAGGCCTTCATGCCTAATTTTTTAGGAACCGTCAACCAAAGCCTGGTTGGATCTTTGAAAATCTCTAAAAATCGTTTCGCGACCTTTGAAAGTGACTCTTGCTGAAAACGACCAGGTAATCCGCCAGACGATCCCTCGATGCGCTGCGGACCATCCACATCAACCACTAAGAAAGAAAAATCAAGATTGTTGCTCTCAAGAATATCTTCATTCAATTGTAACAACGTGCGTAGCGGCTCATTGAGACCTCCAGCATAAAGTTCAAGTGCAACTTGAACTTTCGAATGAGACTGCCTAATACTATCCATGAGGTCTCGCAAGACCTTCAATTGCGCTCGAGACCTCCATCCTATCCATCGCCAAAATTCGGACTCTTTAGGGGGAACAACCCGTCCCATCTTCCCATTGAGACTCTTAATGGCAAACACTTTTTGCGGATGAAACTTCAGCCCAAATTCCTGCTGAAATTTCTTTAACGCAATGGGCGTCACGCCATCAAACATTCCCATCGGTGCATCATCAAGAAAAACAATCCCATCTATTCCAGTACTTGCGAGCACCGCAAGAATATCCTTTAAAAAAATCTGATATTCACGATTAAACAAATCAAAGTACTGAGTCGAACGAAGCCCTTTCGTTTGGTGATCGTAGGCCCGATCAGCCCAACGGCTACCGGAGTCACCATCTAACAACCGACCGAGGCACCGCACATTCACCCCCAAAAATACGGACAGTCCATGCTGATGAGCGTGCATCACAAATGAAGAAAAGCTTTGCGACAATCCCGAGGAATCGGTCCCCAAACTTGAAGACGATCGAAACAACGCCCCAGCGTCTTCTTTCAGCATGCCGCATTCGAGATTAATCAATTGCGTCGTCACACCTCGACGCGACATATTCTTTAAACGTGTCTTCCAATTACGCCCCTCAACCCATTGCCCAAGGGTCATCTGTAATGCAAACACCTCAGCCGGTTGACGAATACGCGGAATGGAAGGCGGACGAGTGGCCGGAGCGGTAAGTGGAGGATCCGGTGGAGTCAACGATGCCTGAATCTGATCCTTATATTGCTGTGCTTCTTGATAATGCACACTACCTTCGCCTTGATCCAAGACCTGCTGATAGTGCTTCAAGGCCGTTTTGACCTTGCCAGATTTATGATAGGACCGTGCCAGCAACCATCTCACCTCAGATTCAAAGCTCGAGCTGGGATAGGTCGACAAGAAACGATTCAGCTTTTCAATGGCTTGCGCATAACGGGCTGAGAGGACGTCTGATTTCGCCGCATGAACGATTCGCTCTTGAGAACGTACTTGAAGATCTTGAACTTCTACGGGCTTCTGCGATGGAGCACTTTTCCCACAGGCAGAAAATAACAATGCGACAAGTAGTAACCAGAACCAGCAACTGGCCCTGTTCATTCCCTGAGCTTTAATATCTCTCCGAATCCAAGCCATAACGAGATACCCTCATGTTGGGAATCCATCAGATTCAAGCCACCCAACAGAATTCCCACTCCTCAGCTTGCCACACTCATGATTTCAGTTCCGGAAAAAAGAAGGCAATTTCAACCTGAGCCGTCTCCGACGCATCGGACCCATGTACAGCATTGGCTTCAATCGATGCACCATGCGCAGCACGGATCGTTCCGGTTTCTGCCTTTTTAGGGTCTGTGGCCCCCATTAAATCACGGTTGACCTTAATCGCATTCTCCCCTTCCAGCGCTAAGACGACAACCGGACCAGATGCCATATATGTCGTGAGGTCTTGAAAAAATGGACGCGCGTTATGAACAGCATAAAATCCCTCGGCTTGGTCTTTGGAGAGCGTCATCATTTTGAGAGCAATCGGCGGAATTCCCGCTTCTTCATAACGCCGAATAATATCCCCGATCACATGTTTCTTCACCGCATCCGGCTTAATGATCGCAAGGGTACGCTCCTTCATAAACTTCATTCCTTTCTTTAACTTTTACGTATGATAATAACGAAAAAAACTCTAACGGTGCCCTATAACGTCAATAGGTGCTACGCATTCTATGAGACCGCCATATGCGGTTGCAAATTTGCTGCACACATATTTTTCAAACGAGGTATAAGTGACGAACGACGAGAGACGAATCTACGTACACATCTCCGGCGGACGAGTATCTCGCCCTGCGCCTTTGGTCAGTTCAATCCTTGCCACTTGCTTCACATTTGCGCATAAATCTCCAAGCCCTGGAGTAATTAAACGGAACGGTCCACCCTTATCAATCGGCAAAGAAGATCCGTTCACTTCGTAGATTAAAATGCCGTACTCCCGTGCTTGCGCTAAAGTCAGAGTGGCGGAGAATTGACCATCCATAGCGTGAAATGTCACATGATCCGCCTCAAGCTTTACTGTCGCAACATCCAGAAGGCCGCTCATCCTCACTCCACGACCTTTCATATTTGGCATGTGGACACTGACATCCGGCACCTGGGCTTCTGGCGAGATCTTGCTCAAGCTATGTGTATTGAACGACAATCTTTGAAGAACCTCACCCTCAATAAAGAACGTATCGATATTTGTTGAGTTTTGTGCAGTCATGACTTTCACCATCGCGGTTAACGATTGATTCACGGGCGTCGGGATGTCATATTCCTGACCCTTCCTAGCAATATACCCATTGAGATCATCGATTTCGGTAGGACGCCCTGCCTTCCAATCATCATACATGGACGTATGAATATCTCGCAGCTCTTGGGATGACTGCACGACTTTTTCAGCCATGCCGTCACCGAGTAATACACCATGTCCAGCAGCGACCGTTACCACTTCCCGAACAATGGTTGAAATCACCGATGACATTTCAGGATGATCCAAGGCCTTTGCGACACAATCATTTAACAGAACCGTAAGTGGATTAAACACACAATTCCAGCACATTTTCTCCCACTTGGCACGACGAATATCGGAACTGATCTGACAGGTAATGCCCGCGTCAGTCAGTAGTGCAGCTATCTCCTTCACTCTCAGTGTCTGACATCCATCGAGTTCTCCAATTTTGAGCCCCCCGCGCTTGTAATGTTCGATCACACCGGGCTCAAGAATTTTGGAGTAGATGTATGCTACTCCTCCAACAATACGTTCCGCCCCAAACCGTTCTGCAAGTGAATCCTCAATAGTTACGCCATTTTGAAGAGTCAATATTGTGGTATCAGAACGCATCACCGGTTCGATCTGATAACAGACCGCATCAAGATCGTACGCTTTCACTCCAAGAATAATAAGATCAGGAGAAGGGAGTGCTGTCGGGTCAGAAGCCAGATATTTCAGGTGAACAGAAAAGTTCCCGACGAGCTGGCTTCGCACCATCAGGCCATTTGCCTGCACGGCTTCAAGCGTTTTTGGTCTAAGCAAAAATGAGACATTTGAATTCTTTTGGGCCAGTTGAGCACCAAAGAACCCGCTCACTGACCCCGCCCCAATGATCATGATCTGATCCATCACGTAACCTTTCTTGAACGAAATTCACGACGTGAACCCTCAGCTGCCTGCATCAGCACCGCCCGTACCGGTGAGGCTTCGGCTCCGGCCAATCGCAGGGGAAACCCTGAAAATAGATATTCACCGACAGGGACATCTTTTAAATTCAGACAGACATAGACTGGAATACCAGCTCGAGCAAAGACTGTATGAGCTGGAAAGCCTGCTTCCTCTTGGTACGGATCAAGACTGTAATAGTCAAAGCCCACAGACAGCGGTTGAAGCGCACACAACGATTCTGCCGCATCTGGCGACACGGTGCAGTAGGTTGAGGAAAATGTATCACGTTGAAGCAATTCAGAATTCTTGGTCTTTAGAAACATATGATGTCGTTCTGGTATTTGAGCCACTCGCAAATCTTGTGATGCGATGACGTCACAATCAAGATATTCATACACGACAGCCGGCCCATGAAATCGTCCCAGACGCAATTCATCCAAGGTTTCTCCATCTCCCAAGAAGTGCGCGGGGGCATCGACATGTGTCCCGGTATGACTGTTCATGGAAACATGTGAAACCGTTAGCACATCACCTCGTTCAATATCCGTTTCTTTTTTGAATATCGGCAACGAATCACCAGGGTACCGCAGAATCTTTTCCGTGAGGGGTAATGTGAGATCAAACATGTCAGACATGTGATCAATTGGCTTTCTCCCGGCATTCATCTTGACAATCTTAGGATTCATGATTGTGAAAAAAATTCATTCATGAGAATATCACCTTCCAGATGAGTTCTAAAGTATTGAAAATTGACAAATTGATATGAGCTTACTCGATATTCGAGAGCGGATCAGCAACGCTCGGTCGGTTGCCGTTCTTACTGGCGCAGGCATTTCGGCAGACAGCGGAGTCCCCACGTTTCGAGGAACCGACGGACTATGGAAAAATTTTCGTCCGGAAGAACTGGCTTCACCTGATGCGTTTGAACGCGACCCCAAGTTGGTTTGGGAATGGTATAACTGGCGGAGAGAATTGTTAAGTACAAAAACGCCGAATGCCGCCCATGAGGCAATAGTTCAACTTGAGAAGCAAATTGAAAACTTTTGGCTCATCACGCAAAACGTCGACGGCCTCCATCGTACGGCAGGATCGACGAATATGTCAGAAATTCATGGCAACATCTGGAAAGTCCGCTGTACAAACTGTGGAACCATCGCGCCCAACCATGATGTTCCCATAGACATTCTTCCACATTGTCCAAACTGCCAGGGTCTCTTGCGGCCACACATTGTGTGGTTTGGAGAATCTTTAGCACAGGAAGATCTTGATGCCAGTTTCAGAGCCCTTCAAAACTGTGAAATTCTGTTGATCATCGGAACATCAGGGCTCGTCTATCCCGCAGCCTCTTTTGCACCCATTGCCAAAGAACATCATGCATTTATTGTTGAATTGAATTTGGACCCTACGCCAAACTCCAACCTGGTCGATATTTCCTTCCAAGGCCGTGCCAAAGATTTAGTGCCTCTCCTGCTGCCAAGCTAGCACACTCCTTGGTGCATTTTAAGGTCTGCGATGATATTCAATATATTTGCGTCATCTGTCACTTACCAACCTCGCTCACTATCCCCTACACCAGAAACTTGCAACGAAATTGAAGCATCACCACAGTGTAAGATTGAGTAATGTAAGGACATGAACCGGTTTATATAGTTTCACTATCAAAGCTTTCTGAACTCCACGAGTCCATGCTCTACCCCGACCCACAACAGTGGAAATCTACTGCTAAATTAGAGTTGTCTTTATAAATTGAAAGAGTATACTAGTAGGCGCTTTTCGTCTGATTACCCTATTCGTGGAGTAAAAATGGTACACGGTGTGTTCAGAGACTATGAGGCTATTAAAAAGATTCCTGGTGGAGGAATGGGAGTTATCTATCATGTCGCTCATAGGGATACAGGAAAAGAATTTGCAATTAAAACAGTGCCATCGGAACTCCACGACGATCCCGACTGGAAAAACAAGTTCTTAGATGAAGCAGTTTTGATGGCAAAATTGGATGATCATCCGCACATTGTCAAACTCCATAAGGTGACGGCGGAAGGTGACAAGATCTATTTGGTCATGGACTATATTCCAGGAATGGATCTGGGGAAAATGTTGAGTCAACGAGGGCCTCTCCCATTCTCAGAGTCAGCAGAAATATTCCTCTCGGTAGCGAAAGCATTGGAGTATATGCACACATTCAACATCATTCATCGCGACATAAAACCAGCAAACATTCTTATTAGTAACGAAGTTCCTCGTCAAATCAAACTTGTAGACTTTGGGATCGCCAAAAACCTCGAAAATCAATTTAAGAACTACACCAATGCCGGCTACGGAACTTTGCCTTATATTTCCCCAGAACATCTACGTGATTCTGGTGCCACGCAGCCAAGGACAAAAGGTGACGATACCGTTGGTCCGGCAAGTGACCTCTATTCTTTAGGGATTGTGCTATATGAAATGTCAACGGGAAAGACTCCATTTTCGGACCTTTCGCCGATTGACATTATCCGACGTAAAGAGGACCTGAACAATCCACTCGAACTTCCGTTGCCCGACACGGTTCCTGTCGCACTCACAGACATTCTTCCGAAGCTATTGGAATCAGACCCTCGCAATCGTTATCAAGACGCTGGAATCCTGCTACAACACTGGCGTGAAAAATTCCCTGACCATACTCCAATACCGTCGGACTCTGAGAAGACCATTCAGCTTCCCACGGGACTAGCAAGAAAAGCTCAAGAAGAGGCACAAATAAAAATTACAAATAATTCGCCTAGCCTTAATTCGTTATCGCTGAGGAAGCCTTGGTTGGGAGTGTTGATTACGGTGATGTTGATAATTGCAGGAGGTTGGTTTCTTCAAGAGCACATCATCGAACTCTTCAGTATGCCGCCAGACTCCTTTGAGATCGGAAAAGATCTTGAACCTAAAAAAAAGACAGAGGATGACCCTATCCCCAGCACAGATCCGAGCGGCACTCAAGGCCACAACCCTCAGTCTCCCAAACTTCAACCGTCGCGCGTCAAGCAGGAAGGGCTCGAGAAATTGCGACGGCAAATTATGAGCGAACTTCAACGTCAAAGAACAGTGTGGGATCCACTTTTAAAGAACATTACGAGCGTGATAGGTGAAGGTAATGAACAGGGGGAGTCAGCCGAGATACGTAAACAGCTAGGTGCAATCCGTCGAAAGATTAATGAAGCTGAAAGAAATGTACATATTGGGTCAATGACGCAAGAAAAAGAACTACGGACGGCTCTTTCTGAGATTCAAGAAGCTCACAATAACAGAGCCCGAGAATTGCTCAATAGTCTTTCATCAAGCATTCGTCGTGACATAGCCCAACTAGAGACTGCGCATGAGAGTTTGCGTAAACCAGTGAGACAATTTATTAACCACACACATTCATTTCGAAATGGAGCAACAGCCGACCCTCCAGATGTTTCACGTGTGCGACGAAACCTCAAAGATGAGACAGCGCTGTACGAAAGAACTCGTGAGTCGATACGCAAGAAAATAAAAGAATCGACTAGGGTGGCGGTAACATTGAAGCCCTCAGTCACGACGAAACAGACAAAACAGTTCATCAAAACGTGGACTCAGGGCCAAGAAGTAAACACAAAGAAACTAAAAGATATGACAGACGACTTTTCTTACTATGTGCAGAGTCACATGGAGACAATTGAGGAAACTTTCGCTGGGTGTACGAAGCCGGATTTTGAGAGCATGATGCTTCATATTCAATTGGCACTGGGCAACAGGGATACAAGCCTGCTTCAACGTCTGCTTTACATCGATTCAGGAGATCTAACGAAGCTTACAGCACTATTTAAAAGGAACCAGGAAATCCACGCAAGTTATGAAATACTATCAATTGAAACGGGAAAACCAGCAATTGTGCAATTTCAACTACAGGGTGAGGCAGCGAGGCAGGCAAAGAACAACACACTCACGTTACACATAATGCGAAAAGGCAAACAGTGGTGCCTTCCCCATGCAGAATGGAAAAGTCCTGTCGCTAGTCAGTCTTAGGGTATTGTTATCGGGGAAACCGATTTTGGCAGTCCTCTTCGATCATTCTTTTCTTTTCTGGAGACATCTGCTCTTGAGATTCATTGATGCATTCGAGAAGAGTCTGTGGACCTTGGGGTTTTATCCCTCGATCACTTGCACAACCCACCATTCCCACGATGAATAAAAGTAATACACAGAATCCATAATAGAATTGGAACATACCACCTCCTCCATGAGCCGCAAAGTGTATTCGTTCAGACAACTTTACTAGCAGACAATTACTGCTAGCGACGCTTACTCGGTTAAGCGGACGGAGTTTAGCAAATTACGTGTATTCTTCCAAATAGAAATACGGTAAAACTTTTAGAGGCTATAAATATCAGAAAAACACAGGATCTCAATCTGATGCTTGAGGAACGCAAGAAAGGTTCGGTCTCGAGAATGAAGTTTTTGTTGGATCGGATTAATCATGGGCTATTCAATTTTGCTTAAAGATGAACATGATTGTTGGATTCATTCGATACATGATCCGTGGAAGTTTGATCCTTTTACTTTTAGGACTCGGCTATCTCGCGTATGAAATTTGGTCAATTCCGTTCAACACAATACCTTTGTTGCAAGACGAGAATCCCGGAATGACGACGTTTATGCAACAACAAATCAGAGAGCGGCTACCTAAGAATCATCACATTCAAGTCTTTCGGCAATGGACGCCTCTTTCAGAAGTGTCAGCCCCCACTCTCAATGCGATCATCGCGGCAAAAGATGCGATTTTTTTGCCAACAAGGATTTGATTGGACCGCAGTCAAAGAATCAATTCAAGTGAATATCGATCAAGGGGAAATCTTAAGAGGTGGCAGTACAATTACGCAGCAGCTAGCCAAAAACTTATTCCTGACGTCTGCTCAGACACCAATGAGAAAACTGAAAGAGGCTATTATCACGTATCAACTCGAAAAGCATCTTTCAAAGACTCGGATTCTTGAACTCTATGTCAACGTCATCGAATTAGGCCCTGGAATCTTTGGCATTGAAGCGGCAGCTCGAAAGTATTTTCACAAATCGGCAAACCGGATAACACAAGGGGAAGCCGCCAGGATAGCCGCCATCTTACCCAAACCACTTCGAATGCTGCCAACTGAAAATAATACCTATGTACAAGCCCGAGTTAAGCATATTTTACGCGAAATACACACTACTCACCCGCATGGTAGAGCTTGTAAAAATTCACCTCAAATAGGATTTATCCAATTCGTCAACGAGTTGCTACGTGAAAGACAATATAATCCTCTATTATAGGATGGTGCTCTGTCCAAGGCACTAGATTCCTATTATTCAGCGTAATTGTCTTATCTGTTTGAGAACATCACCAGTTAGAAGGATTCCAGAATGAGCAAGGTCACTCTCGAATGCCCCGTGTGAGTGGATAGCAAGTAAGCTTCTCTTGACTTTTCCATTTACCCTCAAGTTATTCCACACAGGACTACCACTATGACCGTCTTCTGTTGCAATATGATATCCTAAGCGCCGCCGTGCCCCACGTTTAAGAGTTATCTGATCATTGACAGGGAGGTCTGAGGATATAGGGCCCATACCAACCCATTGCCTAACACCATGGGTCGAAACATGTGTAGTCGGATAGCCAGACAGAAAGACCGACTTGGTACTTGCTGCAATTTTTTCATGCTGTGGTACCAGAATAGTACCGTCTCCGAATTTCCGACTTCCCCAAAACCCAAATTGTTTCTTCCTTTTTCCGATCGTGATTTCACCCACGTTAGTCGGTAATTCAATGACCCCGTAATCAAATAGATGCTGTTTGTGGGAGGAGCCTTCACGATACTCCTTAGGAATAGAAAATCTTCTTGAAACAAATTGCCCAAAAGGAGTAAGAGCCCCTGATAACACGAGCAATACACGGTCTACAAGACTCAGTTTAGACGTATCAGAGAAAAAATTTAACAGGCTATCGTTTCCCGGCGCGATAAGAACTTTGCGTGCGTCAAAAATGGGATCGAACTTAGAAAGACGAGTACGCAGCACATGAGCAGCGGTTAAAACATGGCGGTTACTAATGAGTGTCCCAGTCGCCGGACCGCTGACAAGCTCAACATCGGGATGAAACGGACTCGGGAAAATTGCAAATATGGAACAGATGAAACGAAATGGAGTGCGAGACGCATCCGGCACGAGGGCGAGGCTATCTTTGTTGGAAGAATCGTCCTTCTTACCTCCCGCGACTTGACCTAAGATTCGGGTTTGCGTATCTGCAGCCAGGTCGTCGCAAACGTGACGAATGGCGTGCTCAACAAACCCTTGAGGAATGTCATACATGGCTCCCAACCGTTCATGGGCAATATCTTCTTGTATAGGAATCCAAATCACTGCAAAATTGTTTCCCTTTTCAACAAACAGATGAGACTCTGTCGTACGAGTAAAAATTGGATTAAAGGAAATAATCCCTTCTGGAAAAAACTTTTTATTAAAGTTACTTTGAGGTTTGACCCAATATTTTCGATTCAATGGGTGAGCATTGACTTTTTGCGCAAGTTTCAAGCGTTTGGCTCCAGCAGAGACGTGATACGCTTTACCCACCGATGTTAGTAGAGTACTTGACTTTTTTTGAACCGTATAAAACTGCCCTGGCACAGGAACATTTGACACCAGAAATTGTTTTTCCATTTTGAGCTCCGTCATGTGGCTATTCGTCATACGAAATGGTCATGGCGTACTCAAATTACCACAAAGCGACTTATCGACATTGCGAATGCATGCGTGCTTGTAACACCGTGTCAAAGGCTCGCCGAAAATTGTGTAATGAGAGGGTTCGTTCCGTACCGCGCATCGCTTCAAACACCCTCACTCTATCGTTAGAAAAAGATAGCACCGCGTACGTGTGGAACCCGACTAAATTTAGTTGGCGAAGAAGTGGACCACTATCTCGCGTGGTGGCAATCGTCGCACGCGGGTGAAGATGCGTCGGATTAGCCTTTTTTAAAAATGTCCGTAAAAGAGTCGTGGTGACTCGTTTAACACGACTTGCTGGGATCGTTTCTCTCGGTTTCGTAAGGTTTTGGAAGATCTCTCCGGTACCATTCAAGGCAAAGTCAATTTTGTTAATTGGCCCGACAAGATCGATCATAATACGGCTCACGGTCAGCGGGTTGGCCGCTTTAAAGGCGTCAAGGTTCTCGTATCGATGTGCGCCTTTCAACATCACATAGGCTTTCTCAATGTAACTCACATAACCAGCTCCATCCGTTGATGAAGCAAAACGGAGACGATTGCCCGACGTGAAATACAAAAACGGTGTCAGGCGAACGGACCATCCATGGAATTTCACAGTGATCATGCGATTGGCCGTAAAGCGTGTTCGAGGCGTTTCATCGTCAAACCACGAAACAAGAGATTGCCCCTTCGTTTCCTGAACCATAGCTTGAAGTTGCTGAGGACAAGACCGCGTGACTGCTGCTACAGCAGCAGGAAGCGGACATCCTGCGATGCCTCGTTGCCGAACATGCAAAGGATTTGTCGTCTTAGCAAAAAGCTTAATATTGCGATTGGCCATTCCACGAGTTGGATTCCCTGTCGATCGAGGGCTTTGATTGGTTATCGGTTCCCGTCGTTTTACTATTACCCTGGATGGTGCCATTGTATCCTCTCTAGATGTAAAGCCTTCATAAACTTCTCCCCTATTTGAACATCAGGCCGCACTAGAAGCTCTTCGGAGACGCTTCGAAAGATCTTTGACCGCACGTTTATTCAATGCCGGTCGGACAAAGAAAATGCCATAGACCCATGGGAACACAACAAAGCCTATAACAAGCTGATACCATGAAAAGAATCCCCCAAACCCGCCTGACCTCATGAAAGAAACTGGAGGGGCTTGACCGGCAGTCAAGGAAGTACCACTTACGATGAAACTCCCAAACCATGTCAGCAACATCGGAAAGACAATGAAAGCCACACCAACAAGAGCACAGGCAAGAAAAATTCCAACGACAAGTCTGGGAATCGCTCGCCACCAGCTTTTTCTGTAAGAGATCACTGTCGCACCTTGTGCAGTAAATTGCTGAATCGTCGCTTCTTCGGTTGCGGCCTTGTCTTCTGATACCAAGAGAAGGACGTCCTGCCACCGATTACCCTCGTTAATCATCGTGATCTCAGATTGAATAGCACCACTGCCTTCAGAAATATCCAGCACAATACTCTGTGCGTTCTTGATCATCATCTGAGCTGCCGCCTGCCAGTCCTCATTCGTCGACCGGAGTATCGCCGGCATGCTGCAAATCGGACACCAGAATTTAATCCCAGAAAATCCTACGCGAAAAGGATTCCAATCTCCCATTTTGCTTCCAGTCGGTGTGAGGAAAGCCACGGGTTTGCCAGAAGGCGAGCACTTGAGTAGGACATTTTGGACAGTTCGATCAGGAAACGTCGAAAAACGTCGCAAAAAAAGAACAAAAGGCAACTTTAAAAACCGCTGAGGCCAGAGATGCCGAACGGCTAGTGGAATTGTAAATCCAAGACCATAGAAAAGTGGAAGCCAGGTATTCAGGGTGTGAAGCACCGGGGACATCGTCGCTTGAAATGATGCAGGGTTCAGTTGAGGATTCCCGTCTTCACCACTGAATAAATAGGTCACAAATCCCACGATGCTCGAAACGGCAAAGAACACAAGGTACACTACTACTCCTTTGCGCCATTTCCCAGTTACGTAAGGAGGAAGAGCACGAAGCCAAAAACGTCCTGCAGGTAAACTTGCACAGAACGTTAAACCGCCTGCAACAAAAACAAGAACCACCGTCAGAAGAGATCCAAAGTCTTCGTCAACTGACGTAATAATGAGAGGATAAGACATCATGAGGACAGGAATGGGCATGATAAAAAGCAAACACATACTATGAATACAAGCACCGCTTAACACCGCGGCAAACCATCCCATGGCCAATTCAATCTTGTGCCTAAATTCACCAACCCTCTGAAACTCAGATACCCTACTCTCGGAGGGAGGAACTAACTCATCGTGTTTTGTTAACGGTAATGCCATGATTTCCCTCCTTGGGATAACGGACTCGTCGCCAATGTTTCACAATCAACATAGCTATTAAGGTAATCATGGGATAACAAGACACACAATTATTGTTTGCGAGTAAACACGCAATAGTGAATTAATCTCCCTAATAGACAAAGCAATTTGAGCGCCAAAAGGAAGAGTGAGGTAATCTAGGGAAAATGCAGAGAAAAACCTGAGGAAGATAAAGAAGATACCTATGGCATTAACAAGCTGCGAGAAACGGATAAGGGACTTTCAATGAATCACTGTATCCAAAATGATAACGAACGTACCTATAGAGATACAGAAAGGGTGGGTAGCAAGAAATGATCAATTGAATACGTACAGCACACTCTTTCTTGAAAGGCGAGTGCAGTATGATCTTCCCCGGCTTTTGTGGACACGTCATAAAGTATGGATAATGTACTTGAGGAGGTGTCGATGGGACGAATACGAAGAAGTTTCACCAAAGAGTTCAAGATGGAAGCCGTTCGGCTTCTGACCGAAGGTGGATGCAGCGTGGCGCAAGTCGCCCGTGATTTGGGCATTCGCGATACGATATTAGGCCGCTGGAAGCAGGAATTGGCTCAGAGCCCGGCCGGGGTCTTCCCCGGCAATGGGCAAAGACGTAGCGACGAAGAGGAGCTGCGCCAACTACGACGGGAGAATGCTCGGTTACGGATGGAACGAGACATCTTAAAAAACTGTTCAGCTGTCGAGGCGCATCACTTGTGGTAGAAGAAACGTGGAAGAGTGGGGTAAGGTCCTCCACACAGGGAGGAGCGACCGTTCGCTCACTGGTGGAACATACCCCGTTAAAAAACGTGGTCCAGGGAATCTTGCGGACTTGACAATGGTGACGCCTGTGGGCGATCCCGTTTAGGAAAGTGCTGTTCTTCCGCATTCCCGCCTCCCATACCCTATTCTTTCTGAGAGAGGAGGCTATGATGACACATGGACGCAAATCGAAAGTGACTCGCCAGGTACGCTCTCTCCCTGTGCGGCATGCTTGTGCAGCTGGGATCGACATTAGTGCGAAGTTTCATGTTGTAGCCGTTCCGGTGCACCTTTCAGCAGAGCCTGTCCGAACCTATCAGAGCTTTACGACTGACCTACACCGTCTAGCCGATTGGGTGGTGGCCCTCGGGATCACGACCATCGCCATGGAGTCGACCGGCGTGTACTGGATTCCGCTGTTTGAGATTCTAGAGGATCGCGGACTTGAGGTCCTGCTCGTCAATGCGCGGCACGTGAAGCGGGTCCCGGGGAGGAAAACCGATGTCACCGATGCCCAGTGGCTTCAGGAATTGCATCAGCATGGCCTGCTCCACGGCAGCTTTCGTCCCGCGAATGAGCTTGTCGCACTCCGGGCCTATCTCCGCCATCGCGAGCGATTACTGGAATATGCGGCTGGCCACATTCAGCATATGCAAAAAGCATTGATGCAGATGAATGTACAGCTGCACCATGTTGTGTCCGATATCACGGGCGCAACAGGGCTGGCCATTATTCGAGCGATCATCGCAGGCCAGCACGATCCGGTACAGCTGGCCACCTATCGGGATGTTCGCTGTCACGCGTCGGGGGAGACCGTCGAGGCGGCGTTGACGGGCCATTACCGGTGCGAGCACGTGTTCGCGTTACGGCAGGCTCTTGAGCTCTATGACAGCTATCAGGCCAAAGTTAAGGAATGCGATAAGGAGATTGAAGCCACCTTGGAGGGCCTCCCGCCTGCAGAGCCTGAGCCCACGAAGCCATTACCTCCCGCTCGTCACAAGACGCGGCAAATGAACGAACCGAAATTTCAGACACGAGAAATGTTGTTTCACCTCCTGGGCATGGATCTGACGCAACTCCATGGCTTTGGGCCGCATACGGCGTTAAAGTTGATTGGAGAGTGTGGGACCGACATGAGCCGGTGGCCGACGGTGAAGCATTTCACCTCCTGGCTGACCCTCGCGCCAGGCAATAAAATTTCGGGAGGGCATCTTTTAAGTACGAAAACCCGGCGGTCCGCGAGCCGTCCGGCCAAGGTGCTTCGGCTCGCGGCGGTGAATGTGGGAAAAACCTCAACGGCGCTCGGGGCCTTCTATCGAAGACTGGCCGCTCGAGTGGGAAAGGCCAAGGCCGTCACCGCCACGGCGCGGAAGCCGCCGTCCTCTTTTACAACACGCTGCGGTACGGGATGACCTATCGCGATCCTGGAGCCTCGTACTATGAGGAACGCTATCGTCATCGAGTCCTCAAGGGGCTGAAAAAACGTGCGAAAGAACTTGGCTACGAACTCACGGCCTCCCGTGCAACGCCTGCTGTTTCTTAGGAAAGCGGCAGCGCTCTTCTCGAAGGATTCCCTATGAGGTATGCCTTTATTCAGGATCATCGCGAAGCATTTCCAGTCGGCCTGATGTGCCAGGTGCTGGAGGTGGGCACCAGTGGGTTCTATGCCTGGCTGCAACGCCCCGAGAGCCTACGGAGCCGGAAGAATCGGCAGTTTCTGGTCGAGAGCAAAGCGGTTCATCAGCGGAGTCGACAGACATACGGCAGTCCTCGCGTCCATGCCGACTTGAAAGCGAATGGACATACGTGTGGTAAGCACCGAGTGGCCCGACTCATGCGGACACATAGGATTGTTTCTCAGCACAGACGAAAGTTTAAAGCCACCACGAACTCTAAGCATACCCATCCCGTGGCCCCGAATCTCTTGAACCGCCAATTTGCGGTAGCGGCCCTCAATCGCTGGTGAGTGTCCGATATCACGTATATCCCGACTCAAGAGGGGTGGTTATATTTGGCGGTAACACTCGATTTGTTTCATCGAAAAGTCATTGGCTGGGCGATAGATCGGTGGATGCCGCAACAATTAGTCCTGGATGCATTCACGATGGCCATGGAGAATGGTCGTCCGGGGCATGGCCTCAGCCACCATTCCGATCAGGGCGTCCAGTATGCCTGTAAGGCCTTTCAGGCCCGCCTGAACACTGCGGGGATTCAGTGTAGCATGAGCCGTAAGGGGAATTGTTGGGATAATGCCGTGACCGAAAGTTTCTTCCACTCGCTGAAGGTGGAACTCATTCATCGCAGGAACTATCACACACATCAGGAAGCTCGAATCGAGATTTTTGATTATATTGAAGTGTTTTATAATCGGCAGCGACGCCATTCTGCTCTCGGCTATCTGACTCCAGCTGAGGTTGAGGAAATGGCTATCGCGGCTTAACCAGATGTCCACGAAACCAGGGGAAGACCAGTATGAACAAGTTAGAAGCGCAAGCAAATGCAAGCTCCGTTGTAGAGAAATCACCCACAACAAGCTGGCGGAGAAGCTGTCAAACCTCAGATCTTGAATGGCATTGCTTTGGGAATCAACAATCAGACGACTCTCTTCAGTGAGAAGAGCTTCAAGACTGTCCGCGATAGCCACGTTCTAGAGCAATCTGCAACTACTAAAAAATACTCGAGCTACTGCTACCCATCCATTACAAGCATTTCCAGTTATTGTTTCTTGCCAGAGTTCATAACTAGACAGCGCTACCGTCTCTATCAGTCTGAACTTCACAATCTCTGATAAGCATCTTCTATCAAGCACCGTAGTCGTACTGTTAGGAAGAAATTGCTAATCTTTTACCGATAACTTCCATGGAAAACCGGTCGTCCATATTTTGCGTAATTCCTTCACCGAACAACATCGCCGATCTTAATGTGCTAGTACGTGCGCCGATGGAGGCATTGAAATTATTATCACCAAAATTGGCCTGCAACCCAGCAATCTCAGGGCCGAAACATGCTGTAAGAGCTGCATTCACTGATTGGGTGAACGGTCCATTGGCAATGGGAGAGCGATCCGTCTCCCTCAGAGTCTCTCCCCCCCAGGACAGGTCATTTTCTTGATTCGCAATGGCTGTTGAATTTAGTGGCTGTTGGACCATAGGATCGGTCAGTGAACGTTGAAAGTGAGAAAGTGAACTTCTTTGATTCGAAGTTGAGAACATTTGTCCCCGCTTCTCCCCCTTGTCATATGTAGTAGGGTTACGCTCGATTCGGTGTCTACGCATTTCCCTGGCTCCTATACCACACAGCCCGTCGCTCACAAGAATCCATTTTTAAAGAGATGCTCAATTGCTTGACCATTTCTTGGTCTATGTCGGAAAGAGTCCTAGTTGAATAAGTCGTAGAGTTCTCCTCCAAGCCAATCTCCTGCGTTTGCCAGTCCCCCAATGACTCCCCCATATTCCCCCTCTACCATTGCATCACTATATCGTTCCACATTACTTGTATCGATGTGATCCCAGTTTCCGGAAAGTGCAGCCCCACCCACTTGGCCTAGCATATCTGCACCTACTGAGAGCGCTCCGGCTCCGGCCTTCATCGTGCCTCCAATATGTCCACCTGTAATCGAATCTAGTACGGCGAAGGGACCGCCCGCAAGCCCCCACCCCAAGTCCGCCGTCCCATGGGCCGCTCGGTCGCCCCAACTCCCCCTTCCTTGTACATTAGGGTCATGAGTCGCAAGGGTATTGAGCCCCGATAAGACAGACATTCCCGTCGACAACGCACTGCCACCCACCTTCCCCCAATCAGTTTTCCCAAGAGGATTGAACGCGTTGACTGCATCCAAGCCACCGGCTACACCAGTACCAGCACTAATCAGGTTTCCCATCCAGCTATTATCTAATAATGGTTCATCTTGCCAGTGCTGACGCTGTACAACAGCCTGACCAGGAGCTTGTGATTCACTTCGAGGCACCGAGTCATTTCCTGTCTCCGATCCAGATGGTTTACTCGAAAGGACGACCTGAGCCGTTGAGTCAGCATCCTGTTCGAAATGATCATCAACCGGCCCTACAGCCAATGAACCGCCGCTTTCCATCGAACGCTGCTGCACGGTATGCGTGAGTTCATGGGCCATTAATTCCCGATCGTTAGGACTGGCAATAGAGCTCAGATAGATATCGTTACCAAGAGTAAAGGCCGATGCATTCAACGTGCGGCTCAGAACATCCGACTCGTGGTCGTGATGCACACGCACCCCTTCAAGCGATACCCCCAAAGTACGTTCCATCTCTCGTTGCATATCGGCATTCAAGAATGCGCCACTGCCTTGTTTCGATACAATACGCCTTTCAAGTTCGCGACTTATCGTCCCGCCTTCCTGTCCTACTTCAGGCACCGGATTACATATCCCGGTCACTTCATGACCAAGAACCTCCATAGAGTCAGCCAATGAACGCTGATAGCGAGACAATGAACTCCGGTGATCAGCAAATGAGGACATTGGGCCTCGCCCTTCGCCCCTGTCATTTACACGAGATTTACGCAGGATCCGTTGTCTACGCATTATTGCCTTTCATACACACAACCGTCTATTTTCTCAGTCGAGAGAGATCCCAGAACTGATGTGCTTGCAAGAACCAACTATGCTTCTTTGACAATTTCTTTTGTTCCAATACGTTTTCCTTCACGGCATGCCAATCCTCAAATACTCAAAACTTGCCCTTGGCTTACCTATCGAACACAAATGCGTAAACTGATATTTCCGTATGAGGGTTGCCGCATTCTGAGCAATGTGCTTGCTTCTCAGAGGTTGAAATAGCCCAGTTTCTCCTGCTTTAATGATCCACCGTTGCCTTCTAGTCGGCTTTACAGACAACTGTTCTGGGTCAAAAGCAAAGCACTCTTCTTGTATTGCAGTCCCTTTGCTTTTCTGCGGCGGATAGCCCGAAGAGAGAAAATACTGAATGCCCTGGTGATTCTCCTCGGATGAGCAAAGTTGGTTTATACCGTAGTTCTGAATCACTCGTTTTGCTTCCCGAGCCTCAACTTCTTTATTGGCGAAATCCAATAGGCCTCGGTCCTTTGTACCGAGTTGCCATCGTCCTCCCCTCTTCAACACTTGAAGTTCATTGATTGAAAAAGGCTGGCAATGTTCTTTGACCTCAACATTATTGAGAGGGACGTTTATAAGATCTTCATTTTGTCTTACGGATGGAGAAGGAGAGGAAGTACAAGACGACAACAGAACGATTCCCATTAGCAATAAAATGACCACCAGGCATATACAAAGGGTACAAGATGATCTTTTTCTTTGATACATTTGAGATTGGCAGGAATACGAACAATTGCAGGAACACTTCCTCATTTCTGCAAAAATTAGCGTCTCACCACTCTTCCCTTGTAATCCTTTGATCTTATCCATAGCTCACCCCCTCTACCGCATCTTTCGTATTTCTAGATATCCCATTACAAATTCATGAGCTTCGCTCCCAATTTTGCGCTAAAAGATCACTAGCTCCATCTATTTTCTGAAGTTGCACGACATTGCCAACAGAAATAATTTCGAGCGTCAACTGACCAGCTTTGTTTCTCACGCCACGCGGAAGATCTACCCAGTCTCCAGATATGAAGCTTCCAGACTGTTTTCCATGAAAGACCATGGTAAAACCTTCGCCTCCATCCTGACTGAGCCCCAACCACCAAATGTCATCACCTATGTGGCGCACATAATAATCTGCGCTATTGTTGTCCCACCAGACTCCGGAAAGATCAAAAGGATTTCCAGTTGGTGTTCGATTAAGCATCCGACGATCTGTCAGTGCCATGTGAGGCCTTTCCGGTGCAAAGGTCAAATGCAACGGCAGTGAAGAATCATCTTGTAAAAGAGTCTGCAACGTATATGATGATGTATCAAGTTCCAAAGAAATATCTTCGACCTGAAGATGTGTCCCGAGAGGTAAACCAATCATTTGTCCATTAAGTACCTCGTCTAGTCCCATTATTCCCTTAAAGACGGTTGTATGAGTTTGGCCATTGTCGACACTAAATCCCACCCACCAGACTTGATTTTCAATCTGCCGAAGGTAATACACACTCCCATCTAACCCTTTCCATACTCCATCAACTCCAAGATCAAGGCGCGGTGTTGCCATAATAAAATTTCCAGGAATTCCTTTTGACGTCTTCTGTTGTGTGCTTTCAGACGTTTCTGTAGACACGGCTTTTTCCGAGAGACTGCTCTTAGAATCGATTTGATCATTAATGTGGGGTATTTCATTGAGACTTTCTAACTCAAAAGGCGTAGTACGAACATCATTGGCATTTTCTGTTGTAGATGTAGACGAATCGGTTACTACAGTATCAGCCTCATTCATACTCGACTGTGGGGTATGCTTTTCTTGTGTAAACTTATCTGCCGTCTCTTCAATTTTTTCAAGTCTTGATAAATCGTTTCCCGAGAGAGTCCATTTTTCCAATGTAGGTGTTTTGGGTGTCAAGAAGAGGGAGATCGCTATGTACAAACCTCCAACACCTAATGCAAGTAGAGCTGCTGCCACAACTATTTTTTTCCCATTCCATGGAGAAGTTATTTTTACAGTTTTCACGCCACTCCCACTCTCAGTTAGAATATCAGTGCTTTAATCTTCGTGGCCAAGCCCATGATCAAGAACTTTCCTCAAATCCACTCTAAGATGTGATACTATTGCTTTGAACAAATTCGGACTCGTATCTTCCCTCCCATATTATTATCCTGGAATGCAACGTATGGCGTACCCAAACTGTCAACAGCTAACGATAGGCCATGTGCCTTTTCTTCGGAAAATGTCGTACAAGCGGCCTTCCATTCCTTTCCCGTTCGTTTCATCAAACGTGCTTGCCCATTCATTCCCTCATCATGAAACACCATATACAACCCACTAGCAGACAAATAGGAGGCTGTCCCCATTGAAATACCCTGCTGCTTCTCAAGCGGTTGCCAATCTTGATCCATAAGTTGCATGGCAGCCAATTTATTCTTATTGCTCTTATCGTGAAGAACAATCGTTGGTATTGCCTTAGTCACACTGAACGCAAATGCTGGACTACCCATCCTCTTTGAGACTTTCGCTGCCGTTTCAAGATCTTGAATCAAGGGCACCCAGGTATCATGATTCAAACTGTAGAGGACGAGACGTTGCTCATCCCCTTGAGTAAGAGCCAGAAAAAGGCTTCCATTTTCATTCAAGGTTAATCGCGTGAACCCAACTTCCGCTGGAGGGGATAAAGGTGCCCAGAAGGCTTCCCATGTTTTAGTCGTGCTCTTATACCGTCTCACAAAAGAGCCGCGAGGGGACTTTAGCTGCTTATATGCAATGATCGGACTCCCTTTGTAAATCACTAATGATATATCATCACTGACCAATGAGTCTGAAAAACCGCGGGCACCAAGAAACTCCTCTTCGACACACCCTGTCTTTATGACCGACACGCGATTGCCGCGTCCGGGGTCGGGAAAAGCAACATACACACAGTCCTTCTCGACGGCCAACGCAATTTGACTAATATTTTTAGGTGTAACTTTCCGTCGATCAACTGTTTCCCATTTGTCACCAGCATATCTCATAATGCTCAATTGTGGATCATTTGTACCCTCAAGAAATCCAATGTAAGGCGTATCACTCTTCTGGTCGATAACAAGAGTCACCTGACTGCCTCTTTCAGACATCACACTTTGAGCACCCAGATCATGCCATTCGGCAACTTTATCAGTCGACTCAGGAGAGGGTTCAGTTCCACTATTTTCGCTTGAGTCCGAAAACATAATCCGTACAAGCATAAGCATGACAAGGATCCCAACGAGTACAGCACTCGCCAACACCCCAGCATTCTGGCGGATCCACTCTATCCAATTAGGTAGGAGGTTAGGCGGCGGTTCTCCTGATATAGGCTGGGAAGGCTCTTTTCCAAACACGATATTCACATCCAAGTTTTCTGATAGAATCTGAAAAAATTCTTCTTTAGATTCATAGCCTTCTCCGACCTGACACAACAGAGTTTTTCCCGCATAGTCCTTGTCATCTGCGTATTCAAAACGACCATACTTGTCAGACTTAAACGAAGCGAGTTCTTGCTCCGCAACCTTTAGCCTAATCTTGACATGTCGTTGCGGAGTATTGTCATGAGAATGAATAGAACCTGTAACCCGCATCATGACCTCCTTCTCAATGACCTACCTGGGAATCTGATGCTGAATGTCCCAGGAAACACCATTTGTCTTGTGGTAACGTCATTGCTAACGTGAGTGTAGTTCATAAACTTGGTATCGTACCGTGACTGGTTGCTTCGCACAGTTTTTCAAAAACAAACGATACTCAAGGATTCCTTTTTCAACAATCGAAGCAATTCGCCACTCTACATGGCCATTGGACTTAGGGATGACAGACGCGATGTAATACCGAAATGTGTCCGTCGAAGCCTTGATACTTGCTATCGGAATTGACGTATCACTTTCCTCATCAGTCACTGCAACACCAATCTCACCTTCTTTGACAATCTTACCGGTTTGGTCTAGGCCGACTGCTCCCAGAATGGTTCCAGCTTTTCGAATATGTCTTCGGTCAATTTCATTTGTCGCCGGTTCTTCTGGATTGCTAGCATCCTTGATTCTGCTGGCATTCTTTGCCAGTGCAATTCTGGCTAATTCGACATGCGTATCAATATTCGGTTCATCAAGTAATATTTCTACCTTTGGGAACTCACGAATAAACGCATAGTCTCGATATTGGGGATTCATGGCATTGTTGCGTACATCAACTTTTTCTTCCGCATAGTTCATCGTGATGTAAATCGTGCAAGGTGTTCGGTATTCTTGTGGATTTATGGGATGTTCGATTCCTTGTGTACAAACTAAGTCGCGTCCTTTGCCATCTATCGCGCAACCTGGATGAACCAATATGGCGGTCCCATCGTTTGTGGCTACAACTGCCAATTCATTTTTATACTGCGGCACGATCCCAGGAGTATGGCAGGTTGACCTATGAAACTGATGCTTTTCTAAATGATAGTCTTGATCAGTTTGCCAATCGGAAGCCTGAGTGTGAAAACCATCAAAGTAATTCATACGCTGGCATGCAATCGTCAATTCATTGTCCATAGTGTTCCTCATCATCAAAGTAGAAAGTCCCAATGGTTGATTGTTGGCCGATTATCAAACGAATTAATTCAGTGTGTGAGACCCGTTGCTCATGTGTAGCACACGAAAGATAATAGATTGTGTGTGCAGGTATCTCTTGATCAAGAAGAATACGCAGAGATTTGATAACTTCGGATGTTAGACGTGTTGGCTCCGTCTGCACTTCCACAACAAAGCATCGCTCTTTTCTTGGGGCATGGAGTAAGTTTGTGCTGGAGCCAAGAACTGATTGATGGCCAAGGATGAGTCCATTGGGCCATGTTCGTTCTGTGATCTTCACATCAAGATCAAAAAAGAGAGCAATCAAGTATTCTAGCCCCAGTTTGGTCCCACGATACCGATAAAGATATGCCGCTTGACTCACGATGAATCGCGCTTTAGCTTCGGACCATTGCGATTGGTAATGGAGACCGACCCAAGATCCCAACCATTCAAGAAAAGCTGCTCTTTGGCGCGTTGAGCTTGGAAACGCTAATTGGAGTCCGTATGGATTAAAAACGGAATCGATTTTTCCAAGGGTCTGATCGATAGACGACCACCCTTCTTCAATGATCGCAAGAATCACCTCAAGTGGTTCTCTAGGAAGTTGATCATTCGAATCTTTTTGTTGGGGATCCAGTGTCTTCCGGTCTCCAGACGTAAAAATATGAGGCAGACTACGTTTGAGAGATGAGAGGTTTGGAGCAAGAGTTTTCATCATGGCGGTTAGTCAAGAACTATTTGAATTTGAATCATGCGGAGAAAGGGAAACCCATTAGACGAAACCAAGATACGTTCGGAGGTCTTCCCTTCTGGCCAGTTACTTATCGTTAAATTCTTCAAAAAATCGACACCTTCAATTTGTTCAACAAGCGCAACCATATCCGTGTAATACACTGAGCGTCCCATTGGCCAACCTTGCCCATCATTTCCCCCATAAATTGGATGAAAGATCGATCGCAGCCGTTTTTCAATGGCCATCCGTACCTCCCCTTCTCGACCAATACTTCCTGCGACAAGAACGATTGCTAAATCCATAATCACATCGACATACTCTGGACTCGTCACCTTTACCTTTGTGTTGATCAGCCGCCTTTCGTTGAGAAAATCCTCCACGGTTCGCGTAAGTTGGATGCTAGGGTTGGGTTTATCGCTGGACTCACGTGGGATGATGAGTACCTCGATCGCACTCTCAGACGGAATACAACATGCAAGACCAACCTCGCGAGAGGCAGATTTGGCTAACACTACGAAATCTTCTTTGGTTACTGCTCGGTCACGACTTTTCAGCATCCACGGGCCACGCAATTTTGCTTCTTCTAGCTTCTCCCCATCTATGCCCCCTTCAGAGGGAAAGGGATTGGTCACTCCAGCAACATGAGATAAAAGCGAATCGAGTTCTGAAATTTGATGAGCTTGAACATTTCCTTTCGCTCCCATTGATCTAAAATAGACCTGGGCGCGAATATTATTCGGGCCAGCCGGAGGAATCTTCCCCCTTTTCCCATCTCCGAATCGTATGACTCCCTTCCACATATCAAGGAGATAGTGCCGGCTCTCAGAGCCTGAATAAAGAAAGTTGGGGACCTCAGTCCAACGAATCCAAATATGTTGGACGTGATCATTGATTTTCTCTAATACGGCATCTGACCCAAACCTCGTTCGATACCAATTAATCGTGTCCACAGAAGGATGACTAGCCTCTCGCACAAGGATCTGTGTGCCTTCTTGAACTGGCCGATGCTTGAGAGAAAACATCTGAAATGAACTGCCTTGCGAAGAGCCAAGGTCTTCGTTTTTAATTGTCTCGCTTTGAATAACCTCTGTCGTGTTCATGTGGATACCGTAAAGAGTCGGAGAAAAACGAGAATGTCCTCCAACAAAACGAAGTCGTAACCAAAAGCCATCAATACCATTTCGAAGCGATTTGGCCCAATCGGTTGGCGCTAGAAACTCAACCATTCCAGACCGAACAAGTTGGTTGGTTTGATCAGCCGCGATAGAGAGCGATTTCCAGCTATCGGACGCCTCATATTCCCAAATAGCATTTTGCTGCGGGACATCACTTGAATTCTCAAGCTGGAAAAACAAACAATGATTCTTATTAGCCAACCGCTTATTAAAGGCCAGATAAAAATGGAGTGCATCATCAGCACCGATGGCAAATGGAGCATTCTCCTGCTCACTGCCTCCCTGGGGAAGCTCTTTCATTTGTTTTTCACTTTCAACAAGAGAATACGGCCACGCTCGAGAGTGTTCAGTAAAACTTGACAATAGATGAGCAATAACCGGAGGATTGGGGTGGTCTTCTCCATAACTGCCTTTTATCAATATAGCGCGAACATAGTACCCTTCTTCACCCCCTATGGTGCAAAGCTTTGAATTGGATGGACATTCAAATTGGACTGTACCGCTTTGAGTAAATGCTCGGGTCTCGTCCACAAACCGAGAGGCTTCATTCCCTTTGACTCCGGTAGGCGTTGTCACTCCCAATGATTGCCACGAGTCGTGATCAGAGTAGTACTCCCACTGAATTTCCAAGTGTCTAAGAGAACTTACACTAGAGGGTGTATAGATGTCAGACAACTGCGTCAGAAGGCGAATCGTTGTGTCTCGTCGTCCAAATACACGATCCTTAAAGTACAGAACCGTATTTCGCTGAGGGTTTTTCCCAAACGGTAAGAACTCTTTCGTCAAATCGAGTGACTGAAAAATTTCTTGACCAGTATCTAAGCTATAGTTGAGATACCCTTTTTCTACGCTAATGCCATGGGCATCGTTTTGCTCGATAGCTTGCTCAAAACCGACAATGCTAGGAGTTGTGTGTCCATCTACAGCAAGTAAGCGAGAGCGAAGCCAAAAAGTCGTGCGCCCGTTAACTTCACATTCCTCTCGAATTGGGAAAGACTCAAACACAATGTTCCCGCTTCGCCGAAAACCAAGAGTTTCATCAATGTCTGGAATGACGGGAGTCCATGCCACGATGGCACCATCCCAAACTTCCCATTCCACTCTTACCCCAGACTCTCCTTCTGTTTGTACAGAAAACTGAAGTCTTAGGCTGTGGCTCTTTCCGTATTCCTTGAATCTGTTATCCCCGAAATACCAACAGGGTGTTCCTGATTGTGTTCCCTCAAACATTCGAATGCCCGCATCCTTAAAAAAAACAGAATGAGCACCCTCACCATCTGCGATGGGAAAATGGTGTGTCGTCTTGTGTTTGGCATAGGAAAACATGCTGATGAACTGAGCGGATGAAAGGTTAAGATCATGGACCGTGGAAAAGGGTATACTGTCGTTGTCCTCATTACGAGCAATCAATCTTGTGCCTGCGGGAATGCTCGGGAGGAGCTCTTCGTTGACTCCTTCCGTTGTAGCGAAGGTCACCCATGCTCGAGCAGACTGCGGTGGTTGCAACGTGATACCAAGCAATTCCAAGGACTGAATGAGTGCTTTTTCTGGGACCTTATTCAGTCGATAGATCGTGCTTTCCATCATCCAGGCCATAAGCTCGACGAGAGTAATACCCGGGTCACTTGGATTGAAATCTGTCCACTCAGGACACAATTCTTGAATACGGGTCTTGGCCTCAGCGACAATAGACTCAAAGTTTCGATCATCAAGATTCGGAGTTGGAAGACTCATGTCAAGCCCCACCTCTCAAATAAAATGGATACACGAGATTGAATTCGTTATTCGTTGAGATGACACGATAGTCTACCCTGACATTGAGAATTCCATCAGAAAGTTCTTCTGCGGACACATCAACTCTCATGACCTCAATCCGAGGCTCCCATTGAATCAGCGCATCTTTAATCGCAGACTTAATCATTGTCACTGTTGCGGAATTGAAAACAGAAAACGTAAATTCATGTATCCCGCACCCAAAGTCAGGACGCATAATGCGCTCTCCCTTTGCGGTCCCGAGAATGATATAAATCGACTGTTTGATCTTTTCTTCATTAGCTGTGACGGATATCTGCTTGCGTTTCTTGTCCCACGCAATCGGAAACGACCATCCACGTCCAAGAAAATCTATCGGCAACATGATAAGAACTCCAATATGTCCAGTGTTGTTCGGCCCTCATAATAAACCGACTTACCCCCTTGCCCTTATCTGCCTCCTGAGTTCGTCTATGGCTTTCGTCATCCAATCATAACCGTCAAACATCCCATTGCGATCGAATTTGGCGCTGTGGCCTCCAGAACAATATCTCCCTGTCTCACGGCAGGAAGGTTATTAATGAGGACCGTGACACTTCCCACTGGCACGACCCCGCCAACATGAGGAACTAATCCACTAACTAACGGACATGCGTGAAAATCAGCTGTTGCGCGCCACGCGGGCATTCCGCCAATTAGAACATTAACACTCCCTGGACCAGGGCTCAGCGGAGTACCATGTGCTGTCTGGTCACCCACACGAGCAGCAGGGGGCATACATATACTCCATATAAAAAGACAGGCACAGAATCAATTTATTTTCACCATCCCACCCTTCAACGTCAGCATTCCTGACGCGTCGAGCTCAATCATCGGAGCTTTAATCGAAATTTTGGCAGCTGCCTCAATTGCAATGGCATTCTGCATCGAGTCAATCGTTAGAAAGTTATTGCCAGTTTTGTCTTTCACTTCAATTCTCTCTTTTCCTGCTGAATCATCAAGGGTAATGACGTGGCCCGCGTTCGTACGAATTTCAATTTTTTCCTTCTTTTTCTCATGGTCATCATTAAAAATGATTTCATGTCCACTTCGTGAGGTAATTTTACGGATATTATTTTTCCCATCGTCATTCGTTTCAGGAGGTTTATCTTCTTGATTCCATAAACCACCTAACACATATGGACAGTTGACATCGCCCTGTTCGAACCCAACTAAAACCTCATCATCGACTTCTGGGAAAAATACGGCCCCGCGTTCCTTGCCCGCCATCAAACTGACGACTTTTGCCCAATCACTTTCGGCCTCCTCTTCTAACCAAGGAAATTTCACCTTGACCCGGCCAAGTTTGTCTGGATCCTTGTTGTCTGTGACGATTCCAGTCGCAACACCATTGATACGTTTGGACTTCGCGATCTCTTCGTCAGAATCAGTTAAGGCTTCTGCCAAATTCATAGAGCGTTCCTCTTGGCTTCGAACGTTGAGTGATACCCATTTTGATCAAAACTATGGGTGACTTTCTCTACATAGTATTTTCCAGAAAACCAATGCCCGAGGCCCTCCAATTCCACACAGATCCCTGGCAGCAAGCCTGGGAGCCCAATGGTTTCGCCACGGGCCGTTATTAAACTGTCCCCAGCCTTTTCAAGATACGCTTTAGCGATCTTCTTGGCTTGGCGAGTGGATCGTACCTGTTGGTCTGTAATGACGGTGACCACGTCACCATAAATCTCTTGCGCAATTTGACTTGCCAATTGCTTCCCATCCTCCTGATCTTCTTCTTCTCCAGCTTTTGCTCGGCCAATAATACATTTCTTGCCTTTCGGATCCCACGATTTTACGACGACTTCTGTTGTGGCTTTGGCGATATCCAATGTGGGTTCGAAGTTGATCAGGTTCTTCCCCCATGTCAGAATAAAATCAGCTTGCTTTTTTTTCGATGACTTCTTGAAATAGAGGTCATTCCCAAACAGTTTGAACTCGAAATCGTCATTGGCTTCTGCGAGTTCCAATAAAAACTTGATGTAACTCTCTCCCCCTTTTTTGACTTTTCGTGGGATTATTTCTTCCGTATCATCAACCAAAGCACGAAGACTCGGCTTGGCTTCTGAAGCAATTTGCTCAACCATTTCGCTATGCTTTTTCTCATTAAATACTTTGGTTTCACTCGGTAGAGTGAGAAATTCGCACGCACTATCTGAACCCTCGACTGTGAAGGACGGAGAGCTACCAGAATTAAATCGTGCAGAGATTTTCTGTATTTTTCCCTCTACGATGGTTTTCACATCGTCGAGATATCCCATTGCGATCGACACCTCGTTACCATACTTAAAAAGATCGTGACCTAACCATTGAAATCGTTCTCCATTTTTCGAATTGCCTTGTTCAGATCGAATAAAATCATCTTGCACGTCAAACCTAAAGCCATTCGTCTTATTGATCTCCTGTTCGACCGTGACAGTTAACACCGCCTGAGCAATATCTGCTTGATGCTCAGATCCATTGATCTTGATCTGAAATCGAGGAGCGTAGTATTGAACATCAACGTCGTTCATCTGTCTTTCACCAACGGTGTAACAGTAAGAGAAGGAATTGTCAGGACATCACCTGGGTGGAGGATATTAGGATCATCAATGTTGTTTTCGTCAGCCAGCACTCTCCACTGTCTTGAATCTCCGTAGGCCTGATAGGCTAATTGCCATAAGGAGTCCCCATCCTTCACAATATGATGCCTGCGTTTATCAGGAGAATGCCGTTTCGTCTTCTTCAGTTGAATATCAACAGGGTTATATTCCTTAAATTGTAGGTTAAGTCGTGCACGAACCGGAGTGCCATCACCCAAGAACATGACGTAGGTTTTCTGAATACTCTGGAGAAACCCGACGAATTCCATCGTACCCCACACGACTTTGCAGGGAGGCGGAGCATGAATCTCCCCGTCAACTTCAATGAGTTTCTCAAATCTATCGATATAGGCTTCTCGAATATCCTGCTTCTTGTCGAACGTATACGTGTCGACTAAAAGTTCGAGCTTTAAAGTTTTGGCGTTACCGCTTGCATACTGTGTCACGGGTGAATCAAGCCCTGGAATCTTCGAGTCCGTATAATTGGCACTTTTTTCAATGGAATAGTTAGATGGATTCAATGCCACAATAATAGAGTTACTGGCATCAAACTTGGCCTTATTACCCTTCAAAGTCCCGATCAAAATTTCTAATTTCTTTTCTTCGGATTTCATAGCTCACCGTCGAAATAGAGAACGTTCACGTTTCACTCGCTCAACAAGAAGATCATAGACTCGATCAGCAACAATCCCAACAGTTTGTCGCGACACAAGTTGTGCCTGAATCGGCTGAGATGCCGGGATATCAGTGCCTCGCGTCTTGCTTGAAACACCAGTGCTCTGTGGTGTTGAGTGGGAATTCCCTTGCTTAATGGAGTTGTGAGCCTCACTGCCATCTCGAAGTCCAGAAGAATCTCTATAGGCCCGTCCCGGCACATAAGCTAATTGCGGATACGGTACGCCTAAGGATTGCCTAACATCTGAAGCACTTATCCCATTGCTCAAAATTTCTCTATTCCCCATCTGAGAAACGTCCCATCGATATTGGATAAATGACTTCATGCCTTGAGAGACCAGTGGCGCTGGTGAAATGTGTGCTTGACGATCAGTGGGGACAGCGGTGTCAGCAAAGGCCAATGGAGTGGTTTCCGAGTTAACAAAATTAACAATCTTGGGAAGAGGATAAGACTGAGAAACCTCCTTATAATCAAGCATGCGAGAAGCACTCGGAAAAGAAAGTGTGGGGTCAACATTCTTATATGTTGAATCCGATGAAAATGGCTGATTCATACGTGTGTGAATGACCGGCTTATGGTGGGACGTGAGATATGAGTGTTGCCCAACAGCAGCATGACTAGATTGACGTTCCATTGCTGTCTTCCCTGCGAATCCGAAAGACGTGTTCACTCGACTCAGCAGGGGTTGTATTTTCCCCGGTCTATGAGTGATGTACGGTCTCACGCTGGGACGATGAGCAACATGACTAGACGTCGGCCCTTTGATGTCGATAGAGGATTTCTTATAAAGGGGTGAGGTGAATCCGGGCCTGTCTTCCAATAAACCTTCAGGAAGGGCATTAGGCACCGTTGGCGATTGCTTCGTTGAGACTTCTTGAGAACATTCAGAAGTGACATCAACGCTATGCTGTTTGGTTAATTCGTGAAAGGAGATAGCCTGTGAATCTATCGACTTTTGAGGCGAGAGCTGGCCCCCAACAAGTGGTGTTTTACTAAGTCGCATGTCTCGTTGATGCAATAACATTCCAATTTCTCGCAAGCTCTTCGAGAATCCAGTCCTGCTCCATTGATGTTTTTTCAAGTCAACGAACCAAGATAGCCGATGTTGATTCGATTGAAATATGTTCGAAGGGCGTTTTTGTTGGATGTCTTGATATGAAAAATGATCCGTTATACTCGTTTCGTGTTTAAATAAATCAGAGATTCGAGAATTGAAAGACGCCGGCACAACGTACTTGTATTCCAGAGGACTCTCCAATACAGACGCCATAGGGTGTATCGCCCATGGCTTGTCACTCGAGAACACCTTGTGGAGTTTTGTGCCTACGGTCATGTTGGGAAAAACCATACGGCCAGCCTCCAACAAATATTCAAATGGAAACGGTTTCCCACTTTCTATACTCGCGGCATGGTGTTGGCCAGAGAATTGAGAGCCACTGAGCACCAGCAATTGTCTGATCGCCAGTATCAGTCGTGATTGTTGTCCACGAAGCACGGAGAGAGTGATCACAGACCGGTTTCCCGAGGCTAGCATGCCTGTCTCAAGAGATGGAGGCGCTACCTCCCCCAGAAGATCCTGGTCGTATCTTGGGTCGTGCCTCCATGAAGTACCTTTGAGATAACTGAACGGTGTTTCTTTTGACTGACTGAGGTCAGTTCGATAAGAGTGGGAACGATGTAAGTCGTTAAAAGACCAGTTCTGACTCAACTGTTGGAGAAGCGGAGAAATATACACATTGATGAAGGGTCGTAAATTACTTGCTTGAGACAGATATGGTGTTGGACGTGACACACTTTGCAGGGAAAAAAGATAGTAGAGCTGTTTGAGAGTCCGTCCTTGTCCAATGGTCCAACGTTGAATAATGAAGTCGAGAAACCTCTTCCAGTTTTTTGTGAATGGTTGTATGGACGGGTTAAAACACACACAGCATAGAAACGCGGATGGCGGTTTTACCATTCGACGCACGAGAGACAATCCCGACAATATATGTTGATCCTTCATAAAGACTAGTCCCGTAAAATACCTTCGTGTGTTAACTCGATAGACTCAATTCCAACGTTGTTTGATTGCGCGACAAAATCTGGGCCCGCCCACTTGATCGGATAGGCATTCACGCATTGCCAGTCAAGTTTCCGATTCCCTTGGGAGTCAAGACAGATAATATTCACGGTTCGACGTTCAATCGTTCCCTGACGCACATCGTCATACCATTTCCACAGCACATTAGAATCCGTGATACCGTGTTTGAGGCTGAGATTGGGATATTTGACCCCTTTAGGAAGTCGTCGAACGTGATGATTCACACCACCCTCCTGGTACTCTTCCATTTCAAGCTCCGATTGAAAGCCCGTCACCTCTGAGAACCCTCCAACGATAAGTCCGTCAATTTCTACGAGGAAACGATTACTCAAATAAGGGTCGTGTCGTTGTCCCATCTTGTTCTCGACTTTGTTCCATAATATGTTTGTTGATTCGACTTGCTTCTTGACACCACACTACACGCTCAGAATGTGGCATCGTCATAATTTCATCATGGCTCCAATGCATGTAATATCCAAGGAAGGCTACCTCCTCACGAAGCCGTTCGAGGGGGTAGCCTACTATTCCCCCGGATTGATCGTGACCTCAACGCTTCCACTACATTGGGGACACTTCGTTGAAATCTTCCGCGCGCCGTCGCCATTGATCTGCTGATAGAGATCTTGAAGGTACGAGACATCAGAGGACCACATGTTTTCGATCACATGAGTATTCACTTCTGAAATTCCTTCGAGTTTCGAAACCACACGTGAAAGTGCTATCACGGTATGGTATGCAGGATTTTGTTGGACTCGAGGATCTTTCAAAGGCAAGATCTCATCGGCCGCAGTCGCCAACCGCATGGTCCCTCGCTTACTCACATTCCCGTCCCGATCGACATAACCCTTCGGCAACGTAAACTCATATTCTGTTTGTAGCACCATGGCCTCACCTTTTGATGGATTACGCAACGCGCTCCATGCCTTCATGACAAATTTCAAGACTTTCGATGGCCACGTCGTTTCCCTTCGCACTCAGCGTTGGAGCGGTATATTTCGTGGGCCACGCTTTTTCAAAATTAAATCGCGCTTTATCTTCGCCTGCCGCGTTTTTGACGATAATCGACATTGATTTTCTTGCATCTTCGATTTTTCCATCTTCGATCTCTTTCCTCCAATTATAGAGATCCATACTATCGGTGATCCCCCATTTACAAGTTACGTTGCCGTAGGTGTTTAATCCTGCAAGCTTGCGAACGGTTGGGGATTCATCACCCTCTCGGTATTCAGCAATGGCAGTATCTGAACCCGCGATCGTTACATCACTAAATGAGGCAACTGAAATGCCATCAATCTCCATCACGAATTTATGATTTAATAATGGGTTTGCTGTAGCCATAACTTAACTCCTTCCTGGTTAATCAATACATTAGCTTTCTGCTCCAGCCGTAAACTGCGAGATCCGGAAGATGACAAATTCAGCTGGTTTAACCGCTGCAATACCGACAATCACGATGAGACGTCCGTTATCCAGATCATCTTGTGTCATGGTAGTCCTGTCACATTTGACGAAAAATGCCTGCTCTTCGCTGGTTCCCATCAAGGCACCAGCTCGCCACTGTGTTCGTAAGAACCCAATGACCGATTGACGAACACGTGCCCACAAGCGCTCGCTGTTTGGCTCAAAAACTACCCACTGGGTGCCTCGTTCAATCGATTGTTCCACAAAAATAAAGAGACGACGCACGGGAACATACTTCCATTCTGGATCGCTAGTGGTACAACGTGCCCCCCACACCAAAATGCCTCGACCCGGAAATGTACGAATACAATTGACCCCACGGGGGTTCAGCATCTCTTGTTCACCGTGATTAACGATGAGTTCGGTATCGACTGCCCCTAATATTTTCGTATTAGCCGGGGCTTTCCAACAGCCTCGTTCTACATCAGTCTTGGCATAGACGCCTGCAATATGGCCGCCCCCATGAATACACCTCACCTCTCCAGTTAAAGGATGAACAACCTTAATCCACGGGTAATAAAATGCTGCATACTTTGAATCACTACTGGCTCGAAGGGTCCCGGGAGATTCGGCATTTAGTGAAGATTGGCTAATAAGAAATCGATATCTGAGACGTTCACAGTGACCAACTAACGCACCTGTGAGACCGACCACCTCATGTTCATCTGGACATATAACAAGTGAGATGTCTGGAATATCGGCCATGGCCAATAGGCCTGTACGTTTTCGAGGCTGTCCTTTTGATTCACCTTCGTAATCCCCCAACACTAATTCATTGCCATCATGACCACCTTGGAGGCTGGCTTCCTTGAATGGTTTTGGATTGAGATCACTCACTTTTTCAACATTCACAAGACAGGAATGATTGGTTATGCGATTACCAAAATAATCGGGACTTTTGGGATCTGTTGAGACATTCTTATAGACTTCCATAAATGAAGGCTTTGCGCCTGGTTTTTGATTATCTGGGAAATACGTGATTTTGCAGCTAAATAGTTTTCCTTTAATAGGATGGTTCGCCTCAAAGAGATCAGATGGTTCTATCTGGACTCGAATATCGTTGCCCCATGCACCAGGACCATTTGCAATGATTCGATAGGCCACCGAAGAACCTTTGCTTAATGGACTGATCGACGGCGAAGACTTTGTGATCGATCCCTTTTTGGACTCTTCTGTCCCACCGGATGGTTCTGGCGTTGGCAGTGGAACAGGCGCGGCTTTGTCATCTTGGCCTGCCACGTCAAAGCTAGCATATTTACTGTCTTTGCTTGCCACTCGACAGACGAATGCGCGCCTGCCCCCGTTTTCAAAAAAGCCTTTTATACTAAATGGCAAATAGCCAGGGGCGTCATCGCCCTGTACCTTAAAATCAAATCCACCGAACAAACTGCGATACTGCTCAAACCCCGTGATAAAAGTCGGCTCACATGGACCGCGTTCTGCTTGTCCGATAAAGCCTGCCGTACTCGTCCCTACCCCCTCAATCGATTTAAGGCGATCAACTTCTTCGACATACACGCCTGGTGCTAAATACTCTGCCATAATCACCCTCCTGGTTAGTTAACGTGAATAGTGTGAAACATACTCACTCAATAAATTCCCTGTCGCATCTTAGATAGCTAGATCATAGACGCCTCCTTGCTCACGCGAGGGCACTTCAATTGTTTTTTCAATCATGTCCTCATCAACTCGAATATGAAGCCTATGTTCACCGCGCTCTAAGCTTGAGAGTTTATACCGTCCAAATTCATCAGATTTGACCGTGATGCCCTGCTGGGGCGAAATAATCTCGGCCTCTGCAATTGGCTGTTTAGTTTTTTTGCGAAAGACCACACCGCCAACTTGAAAGTACTCAGCAAGTGAACGCGGCTCATGAGCTTGACGATGCACACTCACCTGCTTAGTCAAGACCATGGGATAGATGACAGTGAGATCGCGATCCATGGCAAGCGTCACTCGGTGATTAAATGCAGGCTTTAATTGGTTATCCATCACATTCCATAAATCAGAGAGATTACTTAGCGCTTCCGTGACTTGTGCCGTTTGTGTCTCGATTGGAACGGGTTGGGCTTTCAAGGGTTCTTCACAGAGCTCCCAAGGGATTGGGTTGGTATTGGCCAATGCAGCAATCGCCCGCCACAGGATCTCATGCTCATCTTCCACCACGGTCGTCCAAGCGGTGATGATATACGTCAGATCCAACCACATGGGTGAGAGTGCTTCTCGAATTTTACCTTCTGGAAGTGATTCTCGTGTAACCTCATAATTCCGAAGATCTAAATTCTCACGAATGTCATATAGATAACAGTTCAATGTCGGACGTGTAAGGGCGTTCGCCCATGTACCGGTTGGTTGGTCGAACGCAATCTCCACCTCCTCAGGAGAAAACCCTGCCTTCTGATGAATCACACGCTTGATGGTTTCGTCTAAATGTTTAATCATCGCAGAATCAATTTCGTGATCATTCGTTGAAGTCGGTTGTCAACATCAGGACCAAACACCAGATAACCTATTATTAGATACCTAATTTATCGGCAAGCCAGAGTCCCGGACCAGGACCTAACGCATCGAATAACGCATCCCCTCCTCGATCAGATAGGCTTTCTCCTGTTAACCCGCCTACCGCTTGGTCTAAGAGCTGCCCACCGGCATAGCCACCAGAAAATGCAGATCCGATAGGCCCCAGAAACCCAGCTGCGGAAGCTGCAGTATCTGCCCCGGCTTGGTATCTGTCAGAATTATTTGTTGCCGTGGCAAAGTTGAGAAGTCCTGTCCCGACTCCAAGTGCTCCAGCTGCCTTGCCTGCTCCTCCAATGAATTTGCCTAATCCGGATTTTGACATATCACTCACACCCGCTAGTGCTGGAGCATAATCGGCAAGAACATTGCCAATCGAGCCGCCCATTCCAAGCCCACCTAGGACAGTGGCATTTCCTAAACCAGAAAGGCCTGAAGTCAGAGCACCACCGACATTCGCAACCGTGCCAACCGTGCTGCTGGCGTCGTCCCACAATCCACCAGCAGTGTCCAAGGCATCATCAAACCAGCTGCCTTGAACTACCGTGGTCGTCCCACCAGTAATTCCCGAATGAACATCACTAGCACTGAGGTTAGTATCATTTGATTTACGGCTAAGGTGACTTTCCTGACTTAGACCGTCCATAACACTCTGCGCAGTCGTCACAGCTTCTTGTTCGTGCCGATCAAAGGGGTGACTGACAGCGACACCATCACCAATGTCAGTACAATCGACAGACCCGGAAGCTTGTTGAACAGTGTGCGTTAGTTCGTGGACCAGAAGCTGAAGACCCTGAGATGAGTTCGGATCATACAGGCCGGACTGGAAAAAGATATCTCGTCCTGTGGTAAACGCTCGAGCTTGAACACTTTTGCACAGTTGATCGGCCTCACCATCCGCATGAATCCGCACATCTTCAAAACTGAAACCAAAGCTCGGTTCGAGAACGGCACGCGTGGATGAATCTATTGATTGCCCTGATGTCGCCCCGGCAATCGCCTGCTTGAGTGGTGACTCACCAGTCTCTGTTTCTGAAGCAACTTGACGTTGAACGGACATGTGGCCAAGAGATGAGCGTCGAGTTTCGGCACTTGTTGCGTACTGACACACCTTGCTTGCGGAGGAGCCTTGGTTTTTTACATGCACTCTACGTTTCATCATGATTCTCTTTCGCCATATGTTTTCATAGGGTCTAGATCCCTAGCAGTTCATTGAGCTTCCAGCCGCTTGATCGTTTCGTCTAAATGTTTAATCATTGTCCTTAGAAATTAAATAATTTTCTACCGTCGTTAGCATAATTCGTATTCGTAGGTTTAAAATATAGAATCCCACACATCGACAACCCCTCCGCCGATTGCACTACCAGCATCAACAATCCCGCCTCCAAGTCCAGCCAGTGCAGTAGCAGTACCTGCTAAACCAATCTTGCCACCCGCCCCGATCTTGTCAAAGATACCAGCGTCGGGATCATCAAAGGTTTCTACTTGTTGCAACAACCATGAACGTTCTCCGGGATCGGTCAGCATGGCATCGAGATTAGCAATTGAAGAATCAGCATGAGTCCCGACTGAAGTATGTTCATAGAGCGCACTTCCCCCAGCATAACCAGCCAGCCCAGCACCAAGCACTGCTCCAGCACTAGTCGCCGCCGCATTTGCTCCGGCGGCAGTTCCAAGACCTGCGCCTCCTCCTGTCAATGCTGTGCCAGCAGACATTCCTCCTAAAGTTGACATTCCAAGAGCACCTTCTCCTGCAAGAAGGCCAAGACCTTTCCCAAGCAAACCTGCACCACCGGCAGCTGTTTTCACACCACCTATGCCTTTGTCCACCGACGAGGCCTCATCATCGACCAATGTATTTATTCCGCTGATTAACGAAAGTGCTGGAGTCGCCCAACCTAATGCTGACCCAACACCACCCAAACTCCCTTGTCCGATGGTGCTAAGATAGTTAGCTGACCCAGTTGATCCTGTTCTGGCATATTCTCCAACGGTATTAAGGAAATTAGCAGGTGTCGCCAGCTTACTTGTGCCACCTGCAATGGTTCCGATTGGATCTTCCGTTACACTATCCCATGTATCTCCCAACCAATTACGCTGCACAGTGATCGTAGGATGACTACAAGAAGCTAACGTCCGAGATTTTGCCAAACTCTTGTCACATTGATAGGTCATTGTGGGATGGGACATGGCAGCAGGCTCATGTCGCCTTATTCTTTTTTGTTCATGCATGAGAACTTCTCCTATTTTGTTTATCTAGGACGGCCTGAGAGTTAAGACGACTTAGCATACGACCCAGCCTTTAATTTCCACATCAGTAAGTGGTTTTTGAAGTTTGTCATATTCACTTTGTGCAGCAGCGAGCACATGACGCATCCCAACTGACTGCCCATCATTCGCTGCCAGAAACGCTGCATTCAAAGCAATGCTTTTGATGTTACCTCCTGCTACATTGAGCTGCGCTAACTTCCCAGCCTCAAGTTCGTCCGTCGGTGTCTGTTCAGGAAAGACTCTGCGCCACATTTCCGTTCGTTGAGCTGTGTCTGGAAATGGAAATTGCACAATGAACCGCAACCGCCTCAAAAAGGCTTGGTCTAATGCACTTTTGAGATTCGTGGTCAGGATGGCTAACCCCTGATAACTTTCCATGCGTTGCAAGAGATAGCTGACTTCAATGTTGGCGTAGCGATCATGACTATCTTGCACTTCACTTCGTTTGCCGAATAGGGCATCTGCTTCATCGAATAAAAGGATCACACCACCTTCCTCTGCTGCGTCAAAGACACGACGAAGATTTTTTTCTGTCTCCCCAATGTATTTGCTCACCATGGCTGAAAGGTCAATGCGATAGACATCGAGATGAAGCTCATTCGCTAATACTTCGGCTGCCATTGTCTTACCTGTCCCACTTGCACCAGCAAACAATACGGTAATCCCAAGACCTCTCCCTCCCTTACCACCAAATCCCCATCGTTCATAGACTGTCGCACGCTGTCGGGTTTGCGCAGCGATATCACGTAATATATATTTCTGTGAACGCGGCAAAACCAGATCGTCCCACCCGGAGCCGGATTCGAGTCGTTGTCCAAGATCATCTAATCGGGGTCGTGCTTGAGCTCGACAGGCTTCCCAGAGCTCATGGTCTAGTGCGCGACCGTGAGTTTCGTTCACGCGCCCAAGTGCATCTTGCGCGGCCGTTCTGATCGATTGACTTCCTAAATGAAACTGCGAGACCACGTGGTCTAGTTGTCCATTAAGTTGAGCAGCACTCTCTCCTAACGCCATTTGCCATTCATGGCGTTGCTCAGGAATATTTGGTTTGTTCACCTCAAGCGTAATGGCTGGGCGTATGCCAATTTGCCGTCGCTCTCGATTTCCAACGAAGAGAAACCCTCGACAACGATCAAACATACGTGTCACGACTGCCATTCGACCGTGATCCAACACGTCAAGTTCTCCACAGTCAAGGTAAAGGGCGCACCCTGTTAGGACGACCTCCCGCTCCCAAAGCCGAATGAACGAATCAAGTTCAATAATGTTAGTTGGAATTGCATCTGCTGACATGAACCCCAATTTCAGACCTAGTGCATGACACGCTGTTAAGGCCGCAGCCCGCTTTTCCATCATGCAATCTCCTGTAAGTTGTATAACTGGACGCATGAGACGTGTGTTTTCGTAGCTCCAGAGTCTGACGATTTGATCAGCTACTTGTTGATGTGATACGCAGAGACTGGGCTGTCCCGTAACGGGCTCAACCATGCCCGTCAAGCGTTCATCCAACTGTGATAGCCCTGTGAGGTAATGGAGAATGCGCTCATCGATACGAAGCGGTCTCGTGATAAGGCTTTGACCAGACCCGAGTTCTATAAGACGCCAATGCCGAAGTGGACCTCCTGGCGTAACCGCACTCCAATGAGCGTTGGGAAACGCAGCTAATGCTAACCCAAAGTTTGGAACCCCCTGTTGCAAGGTCCCCTGTGACTCTGCACACAATCCTGCGATTGTTGGCTCCAATTCCACCCCAACACAGAGTAAAAGTGTGGCTCGCTCAAACGATGACAGCCCAAACAAATGACAGAGTTTCTCGAGGGCCATTGATGACGTTTGTTCAATCTTCTGATTTACGGCTTCCGTTGGAGCAATCAAGTTAGCACCCAACCTCCCTGTCACCTCCGACGGTATCTGCTCTCTTAGTTTGCTATGCTGGATGAGGATCTCTCGTACTTCACCTATTGCCTGACCCAGATGAGCCTTATTATCCTGTTGCCAGACTTCTACTTTTGACATTCCAGTCGTTGTCATGTGCATTCCTGCTGCTCTTGTCCATAAATTTTTACTCCCGACACTTGGTAAACCACTGAGGGTCGAAAACGATCTTGCAACGCCGACCATAATCTTGACATTTCTTCGGTGTTTACAAATTGTGGTGTCACCTTCACTGAGTCCCAGGTTTTTGCATTTTTGCTTGTCCATTGCTTGATGAGACCGCTAGCAAACACACTCCGGTTGCTCCGCCCCTTTACATTAATGACGTCTTGAAACATCGACGATGAGATCATGGGTATCTGCGCCATCTTTTGCATGGTGTACCCCAATAGAATTTCCGTATGAAAGTCCTGCGCGCCATATGCAGTAATCAGGTAAGAGAGATCGAGAACAAATGTTGGTACTGAAACATTCGTATCTGCAATTTTTGAAGGTTTTCGAATTCCTAAATTGGGTGATACTCGATAGAGAAAGACATTCAGTCGGCTCTGATCGTCGTCACTGACTGTGACACGGTCTGGCGATAGTGCCGTAACACTCACATCACCAATGAGTTCGCTCATGCGCGCCGCGACAAGTCCGTTCTCTAAGACATTCGTGATGGATGCAGTGATCAGGCATATGGTAAAGCCTCCCATTCCGTCTAACATAATTGTCGTTGGGTCTTTAGATACTGGCATACGACTCTGATGCACAATTTTACTCAGAGCATCTGTTCGAGATTCCTCGTATTGATGGGAATGTATACGAGTTCCATCACGGCTAAATGCTTCTTGGTCTTCTTGTTGATCAACGATCTTCATCATTGTGATTTTCAATAAGTTTCTCAGTAGTCCTAAGGAAATTCTGCATAGCTTCAAGTTGGGTTTTGTTCAAGCCATAGAGTCGTTTCGATACTCCTGTATCTCTTACTGTCACCCAGTTTCTTTGAACTAACCAATCTAACGCTTCTTGCGCATATCCTTGAGAATGTTTTTCGTCTAACCACCACCGTTGCACACCACTTTCTGTGTCTTTTGCATTTGGATTCTCGATGAGATAGCAGACTATTCCTGTCACTGTTTTTTGCAAATGCCTGGGGATTTTTTCCACGCCCACCACTTTGATTCCCTTCCCCACATCACGTTTACTAAGAGTGCAAATGAAATACCATTCTGCTTCTTTAGGTTTATTCTGAAAAATCAAGTGTATGGTAAGAGTCGCAATAATCAGATGCGGTACGCTTACCTCACATGCTCCCTAACGTTTTACAAAAATCATAATGTTTTATGCACAAAAATAATGCGGCTCATTTACCGCACTATTTTGCACAGTTGCGCAGTGGCGATATGGGTCTACAACATGCCATACGCATATCAAAATCGATAATAAACTTTTGTTTAAGACTTCTGAGGGAGAGATACCCTCACGTCGTGGACCACAGATTTCACACTGACGTATGATCGCTAACGTTGGAAGGACAGAGAGGTAGATCAGTTATTATATATTTGACACAAGGTACTGGCTTCTATCGATATTGTGTTTCCGGAGAAGACGTTGAAAGGAACGGCGTTCTTTTCCTGCCGCTTTCGCTGCATGTGACACATTCCCTTGATGCTGTTGCAAGAGACTTTTTAAAAAGTCTGCTTCAAAATCGTTTATGATTACTGTTTTCTTCTTTTGAAAGGACTCATGTGTTCTGTGCACTGTTGACAACATGACCCGATTATCTTCTTTAAAGCTTAATTCAGCATTGGACGTTAAAATGATCTCGCGTTTGATGACAGCTTCGAGTTCACGCACATTGCCCGGCCATAAACAGGCCAGCAATTTACGCATTCCTTCAACTGAAATTGTGACTGGAGGTTTTTGGTACTGCTTTGTATATAGCTCGACAAAATGATTCGCAAGTAGTGGAATATCTTCGATTCTTTCCCGCAGCGGAGCAAGATGAAGTGCTAAGTCGTTTAATCGATAATATAAATCCATACGAAATCGATTTGTTTCCACTAATCCCTCGACAGCGGCATTCGTCGCAGCAATAATTCTAATGTTGGCGTAAAAACTCTTTGATGACCCAAGTGGGCGGAACTCTTTTTCCTGCATGAATCTGAGAAGCTTGATTTGTGCGGAATGACTCAACGTGTCAATTTCATCCAAAAAGAGAGTTCCCCCTTCAGCTTCGTGGATAAGGCCTTTTTGGGCCTCCCCAGCATCTGTGAACGCACCTTTGCAATGCCCAAAGAACTCGTTTTCAAACAGGTGGTCTGGGAGAGCTCCACAATTGATTGGAACAAACGGTTTATCACTCCTCGGACTATCGTAATGAATGGCACGTGCAAAGAGTTCCTTCCCCGTACCCGTTTCTCCCGTGATCAAAACAGTTGCATCAGTACTCGCAATACAGGAGATCTTCTCCATAACTTTGCGAAAAGCTGGACTCATCCCGATAAGAGGTCTATTGGGCATGATTCGCTTAACGGAAGGAGAAATCTTTCGTTTCTGAGATACATGTCTATTTTGCAGTACTCTTCTGATTGTCAGCACACCTGCCGTTTTTTGCAGAGGGCAGAATAAAAGATCCTCAAATTGTTGAAGTGTGGTTGATGAAACTGAACTATTGAGAATGTTTTCGGTACAGACAATCCCAAGAATTGGCGTCTGTGCCCACATCTCCTTGACCTCTTCCAGCAAACTGGTTTGTGTCTGATTCTGCGGAATAGCCAGTATGACTACGTCAGGGTTAGACGATGCATTAAGACACTGGCGGACCGATTGGAATTCATGAATCTTTGTATAAGGGAAGTCACTTGCTAGCAGTTCATGGATATCTGCACTGATATTCTTCGTACATCCATTCGTTGACCTTCCTAGTTCAAAAATGTTTATCCAATCCATGGAAAAATTTCCTTTAGAGTTTAATAAAAATTCTGCAAATTATACACCAGCGTCTATTTTATTGTTTCAGTAAAACCTTCCTCTACAATGTTCTTTTATTTAAACCACTTGTGGTTTTGGACCTTACAAATTTATTCAATAATAGACGAATGTAAAGTATCTAAAAAGATAACACGCTGTATCTGATCAGATACAGGCAAGAAGCTTTCTATACTATTAGATTTTGAGAGATCGTGGATTGAGCTATGCTAGTGGTCGGTTAAAATCAAAACCAAAAAGGCGAGGATTTTCTCCAATGACGGCTGCCGAAAAAATGTAGAACACATAGTCATATGTTTCTCTTGGAATTTTGTGATTCTTCAATAACTTCCAAAAATTTCGTTCCCGTGGATTACGTGGCATTTTGCTGATTAACTTGCCCATATACCCTTCACCCACATTGTAGGAAGCTATGATATTCATTCCCGAACCTTGGGCCTTAGTGTTGTATAGATGTTTAATATGTCGAGCCGCTGCCCTCGTTGATTTCAAAAAGTTGTGTCGATCGTCTTGAGGATCAAATTTTCGATAGGAAACCAATGGACCCATTTTCAACCCATACTCAGCCGCAGTTTTAGGCATAAACTGCCATGGCCCTTTGGCAATACCTACTCTCGTTTTTGGACCAACAGCCTTTGGATCAAAGTTGCTCTCCTGCAGCGCTAAATAAAAAAAATGTTGAGGCATGTTTTGAGCACGCATTTCCCGAATGATCGTCTGTGTATAACCGCGTTTGCTTGCCATTTGTAGCGCGTTGGTCAACCGAGGACTTGACTTCCAATAGCCTATATACTTTTTTACCTCTTTGATGAAATCCTCAGGCATGCCGATCTCACATTCACCAAAAAGCCTTGCCATCTTGACAATAAGCAGATCATCTTCCTTTAAATCCAAAATGCCCAACTTTTTAATTCGCTCATCGTAATCATCAAAATTCGCCTGTATCTCTTGACGTTGCTGTTGAAAGGCCTGACGCTCTTTCAATGACATCTGTCCCTTAATTTTTTCTTCTAACATGCCAACTTTAATCTCCATCGCTTTAATTGCATAGAACATTTCCTCAGCATCCCGCATACGCTGATACTCGTTTACGGCGTATAGCGCCACCGAAAAGCAGAGAAGAAACCCTATGGTAACCAGATACTTTCGTGATCGTCGTTGATGAAGACTCTGTGCCGCATGTCGGAGTCGATCGACTTTTCCTCCCTTAGTTAGTTTCGCTTCCTCCTCAAGAATGTCTTGAATGCTGCGGGTAAATTGACCTGGTCTTGCCTGCGCCTTTTTCCTGAAAAAAGACCAGACACGTGGGAAGCGTATATTGTTCAAGAACTGCCAAAACGATTTTCGTATACCCGCATACCATCCAGTATCAGTACCAAAGCTAGGTTCTCGAGAAGACGGCTGGTCATGTGCTGTTGCCTTAAAGCTTGACGAAGGATCTCGCTGAGAGACGACATCCTTCTTGGGTGGCTCCGACACGGTGGTCGCAGAGGTGCCGATAGGCTCCACTGAGGTCTGACTCCTACTTTTCCTTGAGTTCTCGAGGCGAATAGGAGGAGTGATGGGTTGTCCACTCTCTCGATCAAGGACAGAGATGAGCAATACAGGTCCACCTTGTCCTAACTCGATCCTTGATGAATTTTGAAGTGCTCCGCTCGCTACTGGGACCCCATTCAGAAATGTGCCATTTGTGCTTTCCAGGTCTCTGATCCACCACCCGCCATTTTCAAAATGAAACTCAACATGATGTTTGCTGACAATCTTGTCGTTCACTCGAACATCACAGTCCAGCGATCGCCCAACTTGAAATGACGATGAAAATTCATAGTCATGTTGGTCCGTCTGACCCTTCTCGACGTGCACGCTCAGAGGCGAGAGAGACGACAATAAGATCGTCTTTTCATCATCCATAATCAAAATCCTCGAAAGATCATACTATGAACAAACAACCATGGAGGCACTTCGCAAAGGTGTCGTTTCCCAGTCAGCCATTCACGTCCGAGAGTGCTTCCGCAGCACGGTTACATATCCGTTAACTCCAACTCCATAATCTGACGACATTGAAACTCAGCGTCTGGAAACGCCGCTTCGACATATCGAAGAAATCGTAGGGCATCTTGAACGGCCATCTGTTCAATTTCTTTTCGGAGTGTTCCAAGAAGAACACCCTGCCTTACTGACTCTTCGTCATACATCACATCCCAATATTGAAGTTGTAATGTTTCAACGGCGTAATCAAACCGGTTAATGGTGGTTAATGCGACTGTCTTTTGTTCATACTCCTCGGGGGATACTTCTTCTGTGTCATCAAGTGCAATCGGGTGAACCTGCAAACGAAATCCACAACAATCAAGAACGTCTCCTAGCTGAAATACAGCCTCTTTATTCTTCTCTAACCATTGGTCATTCAACTGTGTGCCATTCGCGCTATGGTCCATGACGGTCAATTCATCAGATTTTTGAAATATCGTGGCGTGGTGCGATGACACAAGGCGTCGTGGATCGGCGAGTTTAATCTGACATTGCTTTCCCCTACCAATTGATACATCATGTCGGTCAAAGCTCCACTCTGTTTCCGGCAAAGAACAGTCATCTGGAGCTGAATGAAGGATGATCTTAAACCGCATCGTGGCCCCCCGAAGTATGAAGAAGTTCCTGTTTCAGAGTCTGGCAGACAGATAATACATCCTGACTGCGTTGAGGGAATCCGAACAATTCAAGATTAAGATATTCCCCAATTTGTTGGACTTCCCGAAGGAGTTTCGCCCACTCTGGATAATGTTCGATAGCATCGTGATCGCTTGAAATGTTCGATTGCCCCAGTCGTGGCAGCCCAATCATTAGCTGCAACCCAAGTATGATGATCTTATTCCACAGGTGATCTGGTATCGGGCGATGGTTTTCAGCATATCGTGTGGCATCGAAGAGAACAGCGGATTTCGAAAAGTACGCAGCCTCGCGCTTCAATGTCGACATAAGAACATCGTATTGCTGTACATCATCAGAGTCCTGACGATCCCCCGCAGACTGTTTGACTTGCTCACGGACTCTTAATAGAGTTGCCTCAAGTCGTTTCATTAATGTTTGTTGATTTTGAAACAACAGATGAAATAACAAACGTCCCAGGCTATGCCGATCACAAGCTTCAGAAAAAGATCGGAAACACAACATCTTTGACCTGGGAAACGTTCGATTTAGATATTTCTCAAAAGATTCCCATTCAGCAATAGACAATGTAGCCTCTCCGAACACAGTCATCTTTCCCGTGGCTGTATCCATCTTTTCTGCCCAAATGGTTACTGAACGGGTAATACCAGGAACTTGAGCCAATTCAATCTGAAACACGTCCCGACTGCTAAATAAGGCAAACGACAGAGAATCAGAAAGAAGCTGTAAGCGCACGCCTCTACACACCATGTTGGACGGTGACTTTGATTCTTTAACCGGCTCTATTTCATCCAAAATAGCGGTCACAAACTCTGATCGTCCGAGAGGCCAGTTTGTAATCTCTGGCGATTGAAATGCATCATCAATTTCATAATTAGGGACGAATATCCGACGTTGATATGTCTCTGGAATCTGGGTATCTTGCAATAATTCAGCGCCCTGACGATCTCGTAGAATCACCGTAAATTGCCATCGAATTGGAAGTACAGGATCTGGAGACTTAGGAACGAAGACTTTAAGCGAAGAAGGTGATACCCCCAAATGAGGGCGTTGTGATTCTTGATAGACGGACACGACCTGGGTGCAAGCCTCTCCAAACATACGCCACTTTAACCACAACACCTCTAACGGAGACCCTTGGGTTCGATCTGGAAAAAGAAATTGTCTGGAAGTGGAAAACCGTTCTATTAGCAAAGAAGGAAGGGGCTGGGTTCTATCATTATTGTTTCCAGAATCCTCTCGTAACGAAACATCAACGTAGCTTGCACCACCAAGCAAATTGCAGAAGGAATCAAAAGGAATCCCGTTGAAAGGAAATGTACTATCCGTAGCAACATTTCGCATATGGCATCAAATAACTATTGGTAATTAGGGCGTTTCGTAACCAGTGTGTGCTAGAACAGGCGCATGGGTACAGGACGAAACACGGTTTTTAGTTGTGCGGCCAACTTTTTGCGGGGCCGCAAGTGTATTTTTTGTGGATCGTTTAAGGTTATTCACACGA
>BQIX01000003.1 GCA_021604145.1 Nitrospirales bacterium | reverse complement strand
ACGAGTTCGACTTTATTAAATTGATGGACACGAATGAGCCCTTTGGTATCTTGGCCATAGGATCCGGCTTCTCTCCGAAAACAGGGCGTGTGGGCCACATATCGGATAGGTAAATCCGTTTCTGGAATAATTTCATTTTGGAAAATATTCGTGACCGGCACTTCAGCTGTTGGGATTAAAAAGTAATCTTCGCTTGCCAAATGAAAAGCATCATCCTCAAACTTCGGAAGCTGTCCGGTTCCGGTCATGCTCGCCCGATTGACGATGAAGGGCGGAAGAACTTCAGTATACCCATGTTCTCGAGTATGAAGGTCCAACATGAAATTTGCCAGGGCGCGTTCCAGTTTAGCGCCGAGACCTAATGATAGGGAAAAGCGAGATCCAGTTAATTTACTGGCTCGCTCAAAATCAAAGATCCCAAGCGCCTCCCCGAGGTCATCATGTGACCGTGGTGAAAAATCAAATGTGGGAATCGTTCCCCAGCGTCGCACTTCTTCATTGTCCGCAGCATCGGCTCCCTGGGGAACAGATTTGTGTGGAACGTTCGGAATACGAAGTGCTTGAGCCTGTAATTGTCCTTCGACCTCTCGCAATTGGCCTTCAATGTCTTGAATGCGATCACCCAGTGTGCGCAGTTCTGCCGTGGCTTCATCGGTCGGCAGTTTTTCTCGTTTGAGTTTGGCAACCTTGTCGGAACCTCGTTTGAGCTGACCACGCAGTTCTTCGACGTGTGCGATCAATTCGCGGCGTTGTTCGCTTAACTTTTGAACCAGGGGCCAGGGCACGTCTTTGCCACGGGACCCGAGGTTCTCTTGCAATTGAGCAAGCTGATCTTTTAAAACACGGAAGTCATACATAAGTTGACATTCTTAGGTGATCTGACGATGATTTTGAATCTACCACTCGTTGAATTTGGAGTCAACGAAAATTGGGATGATCATCATTGCAACCACGTGAGACGTGTTGTTCGATCTAGATATGCCGTATCATTTTCCCTATGAAGATCTATTTGTGTGGGGGATAGGTTCGCTGATTGTTGCCCTACTCTGTCTTCGATTTGTACTCGTTCGACGACAACGACAAGCTGAGCAGAATCGCAATTCGTGACAAGGAAAATAATCATCCTTAATGCTATCTCTGCTGTTTGTGTTTTCCTGAACCCCTCTTTATAATCAGTCTCTTTTTCCAAAGGAATATTGTCATGATCGAGACCTCGTCAACACGTTCAGATGGGCGTATGCCCAATGAAATTCGCCCTGTGAAAATTACTCGCGCCTTCACGAAGTATGCGGAAGGCTCGGTGCTCATTGAAATGGGGGAAACCAAAGTCATTTGCAATGCTACCGTTGAAGAAAAAGTTCCATCGTTTCTTCGTGATAAGGGTAAGGGATGGGTCACGGCAGAGTATGGTATGTTGCCTCGCTCAACCCATGACCGTATGCCGCGCGAGGCCAATCGAGGGAAACAAGGTGGCCGAACGCTGGAGATTCAACGGTTAGTTGGACGTGCGCTTCGTGCCGTCACGGATACGACGGCTTTGGGCGAACGGACTGTTTGGATTGACTGTGATGTCATTCAAGCTGATGGAGGCACGCGAACCGCAGCGATCACCGGTTCGTTCATTGCGCTCGCAGATGCCATGACCAAGCTCAAGGACAAGCAACTCATTAAACAACGGCCATTAAAAGACTATCTCGCCGCGATTAGTATCGGGAAAATTGGCAGCGAAGTTCGTATTGATCTCGCCTATGATGAAGATTCAGTGGCTGATGTCGATATGAACCTTGTGATGACCGGCAAAGGTCATCTGGTTGAAGTTCAAGGGACGGCTGAGGGTGAGCCATTTGAAAAACAAGATCTTGATGCCTTTCTCTCTATGGGATGGATTGGCATTCAGGACCTGATCAAGATGCAAAAGGATTTAATAGGACCGTTAGCGTGAATGATCATCTGCAAGACCAGAACATTCTAGTACTGGCCACAGGCAATCAGCATAAACAAGAGGAAATCCTTGCTCTTCTTGGTGATCTTCCTGTAAAGATTCTCACGCTTCGGGACTTTCCAAAGGCACCGGTCATTGAAGAAGACGGTCTGACTTGTAAGGAAAATGCCATAAAGAAAGCTCAGGGTATTGCCAAGTATACTGGACATGTGACCTTGGCTGATGATACCGGGCTCGAAGTTCAGGCGTTAGACGGTCGTCCTGGGGTGCATGCGGCTCGGTATGCTGGAGAACACGCGACCTATGAAGATAATTGCCAAAAGCTCCTTCAAGAACTTTCAGGGGTGACCGCTGGACATCGACAGGCCCGTTTTCTTACAGTAGTATCCATAGCCAACTCTGACGGCAAGGTTGATGTCACGGAGGGGGCTCTGGAAGGAGAGATCACGGAAGCTATGCAGGGAACTCAGGGATTTGGGTACGATCCTGTATTTTGGCTTCCTGAATTACACAAGACTCTCGCAGAAGTTAGTCTTGAAGAAAAGAATACGATCAGCCATCGATCCTTAGCCTTACAAAAAGCGAAAGTTCTTCTCAAGACCAAGTGGTTTTCACAGATTCAGTCGGGGCGTAGCGCAGCCCGGTAGCGCGCCTGCTTTGGGAGCACCTGAGAGGGGATTGCGTAAGTCAGTGATAAGACACACAAAACCCTTGTCATTATTGGCGATTCACCGTTTTGCCATTTGCCGCTGTTAGCCAATTCTTGCCTCGTTTTGTCCTCATTTCGCGCTTTTTCTAACACCTATGTAACACTAGATTCTGACGCCCGATTGCAATCCTCATGGCCGACGACGGTTTTCATGATGTGCGGGACATCACCCGTGACATGGGAAGCACCGTATGGTCACGGAGCCACTTATCCAGAAGCGTGCGATCGAATTTTGTGAGGCGCCCGACTTTGACATAGGGAATCCGTCGTTGGGAGACCATGGTGTAGATTGTGTGGACAGATAGGCCAGTGTAGGCTGCCGTCTCCTTGATATTGAGCAACCGCTGGTCATGAAGATTTTCTCTGCTTGCCACTCTCTTCGTCTGCTTTTTTCTGATGTCAGTTATCATGATGCCATTCCTTTATCGTGAGTGATGAAATGAATCCTCCCTAATAAGCCTTTCTTCTCAACCGTGTGTTATCAGGGCTTAGTTATGAGAAGGTCTAATACTGTCCCATACTTCTATATTACGATCTTAGAAGGGAACGAGCGGAAGAGAGGCAGGTTGCAGCAGGAATGAGGGGATACCGACCAAAAACGGGTCTCCCTAATGGTGACCTGAAAAGAGGAGGTGTAGAGGGTTGCGTTTCTTACGGTGTTGTTTCCCTTCTGGGGATTTCCCGCCAATCTCAGCAGAACATCGCGGCACACGCCCTGCTGGTCACATAAGCCGGACGATCGCACCCTCGAGAAGAGATTGGCTGATTGCGCTATGATCTTCCGTGGAGCGGTCGCGTATTACGTATAATGGTAATCTCGAAACTTCTTGCACGGATGAGTAGAGGCGGATCATGTCCAAGACAAGTTCCAAAACAGTTATTCCAGTTGAACGTATCGCGAGTGCGATTTACTTGATCCGCGGTGAAAAGGTAATGCTCGACCGGGATTTAGCCACATTGTATGGCGTCAAGGCCATTGCCTTGCGTCAACAAGTCAAACGAAATATTGAAAGATTTCCCGATGAGTTTATGCTTCAACTCACTGATAATGAAGTCGAAATCTTGCTATCACAAAATGTGATACCTTCCCGCAAAGTCCTTGGTGGTGCTCGTCCCTATGCCTTCACGCAGGAGGGTGTAGCAATGCTCTCTAGCGTTCTCAAAAGTAAGCACGCTATCCAAATCAATATCGCGATCATGAAAACCTTTGTTCGCATGCGGGAGGTCCTAGCGACTCATAAAGACTTGGCACGAAAGGTGGAAAAGCACGATAAAGAAATCGCGGCATTGTATGAGTATTTAAGAGAACTCTTGGAACCGCCTAAATCCTCCAAGCGACGCATTGGTTATATTCAGCGTTAGATTCACTCTGAGTTCTGTCACTTTGGTATTGCAATTTTCCACCGTTCCCAGTACAACGACCAGGTGCTCGATAGACTGGTAATTACTTTAACGGAAAGGATTAAAGAATGGGCAAGGCTTTAACGAAGTCACAGTTAATTGGAGCAATAGCGGACAAAAATGATTTAACGAAGAAAGCTGTCGAAGAAATTCTCGAGGAGTTGACGGAGTTGGCCTACAAAGGTGCGAAAAACGGATTTACAATCCCAGGCATCGGGAAGCTAGTGTTGCAAAATCGGAAAGCCCGAATGGGTCGCAATCCGCAAACTGGAGAATCGATTAAAATTCCCGCCAAAAAGGTTCTCAAGTTTCGTGTGGCTAAAGCGGCGAAGGATGCGATTTTAGGCAAAAAATAAGAAGTAGAAGAGTGAGAGAAGACATACGATCTTCATGTTTTATATCTAATAACTTTCATCTGGTCTGACATATCGTGTCAGATAACCTCCAAAGCGGACATTGGGAAGCAGGTATAACCTAATCCTCTGGTTGTGCAGCCATTATTATTAGACGTGATAGCCTTCGAAGAACAATTTCGAGAAGGCCCTATTTAAGAGGGATAAGCGGGACAAAAATTTTTTGCCTATCGCCCCCTACTTCACTGGGCATCATGCTGTAATCTTTCTCTCCACACAAAAGAACCTTCGTTCAAAGCAATCGCATAATCGAAATCCTTCCATTTGAGTAAGAGAGCTATTGGCTCTCTTTTCCTTACAACATGAAGATTTCTTCATTTTTCCTTCATGAAGACCTCATGTTGACGGAATATAGTTTATTCAACAGTCAATATAACCCTAACTGTTTTAACAAGGAGGTATTGCCATGAAACGTTCCCATTACATGATGGTGACCATGCTCATTTCCGGAGTCTTATTCGCATCGGTATTTGCCTTAAGTTCCGAAGGCGCCCAGGGACAAGAAAAAGGTCTGCAGACGGCTAAATTGTCCTTGGAGGAAGCAATCGGCAAAGCCAAAGCGCAGTTTCCGGGTCAGGTTCTTGAAGCCGAGTTGGAACGCGAAGAAGGCCAAGCCGTGTATGAAATCGAAATTGCCAGTACGACGGGTGTGGTGACCGAAGTTAAGGTTGACGCCCAGTCTGGTGAAGTGCTGAGCAGTGAAATTGAAGATCATGATGACACTGAACAGAAAGAATCCGGCGAAAAAGATTCGGATTAACTCCATGCGGCCCATCGGCTCAGAGAGCTGATGGGCCCATATGGGTTTTTGATCTGGGGAAGTACATGGATAACGGGTTTGTCGTTGAAAAAAACACTCAATTTGGTAAACAGGGAATGCCCCGATGGTGAAGGCCATGGGGATGAGGAGGGACCACATGAATCACGAATTAAAACTAGTAAAAATAGGACTAGGCCTTGTACTAATTGGGCTTTTGTTTGGCGTGGTCATGGGCATGACCTTCGGCACCAATGAAGATATCTTCAAGAATTATATAACAGAAGGGATCGCGGCCAATTCCAGCGTTCATGATGCCAAGAGTCCGGATAAAATTTGGCGTTATGCCCAGCGTGCGCATTTTCACGCCACAGGCATTGCCGCTTTTGCCCTGGGGTTGGTGTTTCTCGTGATGTTTTCTACTCTCAAGCCGAAGATGAAGACCGTTTCTTCTCTTTTTCTTGGCCTGAGTACTTTCTATCCATTGGCGTGGCTCAACATGTATATTTTAGCCCCTTCTCTTGGCCGGGAAGCCGCACATTCCCATATCGTGACCGAGACGTTGGCTTCCATTGGCGTGGGAGGATTACTGCTCGGTTGTGTTCTGGTCCTTGGCAATGTCTTTCTGGGATTATTCCGAGAAAAAACCGAAGCATCTTCACAGCGCTTAGGCACCAAAGAGAAACAACCAAATTTAATTTAGAAAAATCTCCGTCAAGCATTGCGAAAAATCTTCAAGAAGCTTAGATTCCGAGTCAAGGCGATCATGAGAATTTTATTAATTGAAGATGATTCAGGCGTGGCGGGGTTTATTGTGAAGGGGTTAACCGAAGAGCGGTATGCCGTCGACCTGAGTGCAGATGGAGAAGAAGGCTACGTGATGGCTAACGCCATCCCGTATGACCTGATTATTTTAGATATTATGTTGCCCAACCTTGATGGCATATCGATCTGTCGACGCTTGCGCAGCCAGGGGAAATCGGTCCCCATCATTCTTCTCACCGCAAAAGATACCATTGACGATAAAGTCATAGGTTTGGACATGGGAGCCGATGACTATCTCACCAAACCCTTCGCCTTTCCTGAACTACTGGCCAGGATCCGCTCCCTTCTCCGCAGAGGCAGTGGAAAGCCGGCTATCCGTTTGAAGATCGGAGACTTGGAAATGGATCCTGTCACCCACCAAGTCTGGCGTGCAGGACAAGAACAAACACTCACGAATAAAGAATATGCAATCTTAGAATACCTGATGCGAAATGAAAATCGCGTCCTGACCCGCTCGGCAATCATTGAGCATGTGTGGGATATTCAATATGACAACCTCACGAATATTGTGGATGTCCATATACGTTCACTTCGCGCCAAGATCGATCGTGAGTGTACGGTTCCCCTCATTCATACGGTTCGCGGGGTCGGGTATGTCCTGAAAGTCCCAGAAACGTAACCGATGCCATCCTTCCGCACACGCATTCGGTGGTCGAGCCTCTCGCTGATCACGATTCTCCTTCTGACCTTTGCTGTGTCCTTATACAGTACCCTCTCCTTTCTTCTGCATCGCCATATCGATGCTCAGTTACTCGCCACGGTTGAACGCCAGGCCCATCAAGTCAAACAAGAAACCGGGGAGATCGAAGAAATTCTTCAGAAGAATTCCCATCAAGTAAAAGATGATGATGACCATCTTGAAAAGGAAGACCACGAACTCCGTGAGGCCATTCGCAACAGCGTGGTCCTCAGTCGGGAAGGCACTGTGCAATGGAAAGGAGAAGGGGTTGGAGTGGTGGCTCGACTCGATTCTCTCCTTTTAAAACAAGTATTACAGGGCCAAACCACATATGAAACCCTACCACGTTCACAAAGCTCCCCTGTCCGTAGGATCTCACTTCCCATCAGCTCTCAAGGTCAGGTTGACTATATCCTCCAAACGCAGGCCTCCTTGGATCTGGTCAATGAAACATTGCACTGGCTGATTGTCACACTGGGAATAGCCACTATTGGAATCTTCGTGTTTGGATGGGTAGGCAGTAATTGGGTCGCTCGCATGGCTCTTGTCCCGGTAGAAGCCCTCGGAAAAACTACGGCAACCGTCTCAGCCCAATCCCTAGAATCTCGCGTCTTTCTTGATGCCCCTTATCATGAATTTCAACAATTGGCCAACAGCTTCAATAGCATGTTCGAGCGGTTGCAAAAAGCGTTTGAATCACAACGTCGATTTGTGGGAGATGCCGCCCATGAACTACGAACGCCTCTCACGGCCATGAAAGGAAATATCGAGGTGGCCCTGCAACGGGACCGTTCAAATGAAGAGTATCAGGACGTGCTTGCCACAAGCTTAGGGCAAGTGGAACACCTTGCCCGGTTGGTTAAAGCTCTGCTGACTCTGACAAAATTTGCGGGAGAACACCCTCCAATTGAATTGAAACCGATCCTCATGGAACCCTTAATCAAGGACTTGGTGTCGGAATTGTCGATACTCGCGGAAGAAAAAGGCTGTTGTTTGACCGCTCTCCTTCAAGAGGTTCCGCTCATTCTTGGAGATGTTGGCCAACTGAAACAATTGGTCATCAATTTACTTGATAATGCGATTCGGCATACGTCACACGGTGGAGCCGTGACCGTAGGATTGACATCTTCAGACGATCGGGTCTGTCTCACCGTCACAGATACCGGATCAGGCATCCCTGCAGAACATCTTCCTCGTCTATTTGAGCGTTTCTACCGAGCCGATCAGGCAAGAGATCGGGAGAGTGGTGGGACCGGACTCGGTCTGGCCATCGTCCAAGAAATCGTTCTCGCCCATCACGCAACGATTCATGTGAAGAGCGAAGTTGGAAAAGGATCAGTGTTTACGGTCAGTTTCCCTGTCCATTGAAGTTCTCTCACTCAAACCATTCTGATTGATCCGCGCATGTTTTCCTATAGCCATTCGCCTCGTACTCTGGCATGTCAGGATCTGGATACAGGCTGCCTTTTTTCATGAAGAAATCTTCATGAGGCATTCATGGCCTCTTCATGTTGGCCCCCTAGACTACAGAAAGATTGAAAAAGGCTCCTATTGGGAGACCAACAACCAACTTTAAACGTGGAGGGATTGTCATGAAGAAAGTCGTATCAGTTTTAACCATTGTTGGATGTCTGTTCCTTTCGGTCAATGCCATGGCGGCTAACCCGTTAAGTTTGCCATCGGGCTCGAATGCGGATGCCCTGAAGCATAATGAAGAGGGAATTGTTCTTTTTGAGGATGGGAAGTATGAGGAAGCCCTCAAGCATTTTGATGCCTCGGAAGACATTGAACGGACGGCTCAAGTGTATTTCAACGAAGGATTGACCTATGACCAATTAGGGAAACCGTCAAAGGCCCGAATGCATTTTCAGGAAGCGCAACGAATGGAGCAAGAAAAAGCACTGCACCAGTTGAAGTCTCCTATTTCGAACGCAGAGGTGTTAAAGAAATACCATCTGTTGAAGAAATAGTAATTAATCGATTGACGGTGCGGTGAAGGCCGGAACTTCCCATCTCAAAGCCCTCAGGGAAGTCCGTATGTGAGAGGTATAGTTTCTGTTCCTTTCTTTAGAGTGTGAAAGAGGATGAGCGGTCCTAGTCTGCTCATCCTCGCATGCTCCCTTTAGTTCAGATTCTTATGAAGACAGCTCGTAATGAATGGTATAGAGAGTTCGTGAATTTAAGACTAAAGTAGGTTTCACTCATGAGGGTTAGGTAGAATTACTTTTGCCTTAAAAATGCCAAGTAAGTGATAATCTTCATAATGGAAATTCTTTCTCTAAAATAACCAAGCTTTATGTCTTTATTTCCTAGAAAAATACCCACCCTAGAAAAACAATTCCAACCACCCACAAAATAATAATGAACCCGGCTGCTACCCAATTCCTTGGCAGACCGCTATACTTTTCCGCTGTGGCCCGATGTTCGGCCATTAGACCTGGTGGCAACAGTCGAACGACTAGCAAGATTCCAAGCGGTAAAAGAAGCAGGTCATCAAGATAGCCAATAACAGGGATAAAATCTGGAATTAGGTCAATGGGACTTAATGCATAGGCTGCAACCAGAACCGCGATCAGCTTCGCATACCAAGGCACACGGGGATCGCGTGAAGCCAGATAAACGGCGCACACATCCCGTTTCACCACCATGGCCCATTGACGAATCTGGTCCCACGACATGGAAAACAGATGGTCCCTCGTTGTTTGAATCCGTTATACCGTTCGGGGAGCCCAAAGAATAATAGCGGCTCCCGCTAAGCAGATTCCGGCTCCGAGCGCATCCCACCTGTCAGGGATCACCCCTTCGAAAGCCCAGAGCCACACAAGCGATGCCGCGATGTAGACTCCTCCATACGCCGCATACGCCCGTCCGGCAAAGACGGCTTCGGATCGTGTCAATAAGACCCCAAAGATCACAAGGCTCACGACCCCAACTGTGCCCCACCAAGGAGACCGCCCTAATCGAAGCCACATCCAAAATGCAAAACATCCCCCAATTTCTGCTATTGCGGCTCCAAGGTATAAACCAACAGTGTTCATAGGAGTTTCTCCTCAAAGAGTGCATCAATAATAGGACAATCCGGTAACAACCCGCCTGCGCATTGCGAAGAAATTTTCCCTAGAGTTTTTTGAAGGCGTCGCAAGTCGGCGATTTTCTTTTTGACCTCGCTCAAATGATTGTCAGTAATTTTCTTGACCTCCTGACACGTATACCGTTTGCCATCCACCAGCCGTAGCAGGGTCCGAATCTCATCAAGGGAAAACCCGAGTTCTCGACTTCGTCGGATAAACACCAACCGTTTGACTTGCTCCCTGTCATAGAGGCGGTGCCCCCCTCCGGAGCGCGGCGGTTTTGGTAAGAGCTTTATGCGCTCGTAATACCGGATTGTTTCAATATGACAGCCGGTTCGTTCTGAAAAGGTCCCAATTAACATTGCTTTGCCCTCCCCAAAAAACCTCTTGCATCTGTAGCTACTACAGGTTTTATCATGATTGTAAGAAGAAGGAAACCGATTGATGAACGGAAAACGAGGGGGAGACAACGATTACGAAAACTGGGCTTTCGTCCTCGCAGGGCAGGAAGGTGGATTGTCTGATGAGTGATGCGGAACCTCTTCAACTCCAATCCACCATTACGTGCCCTCATTGCGCGGAAGCACGAACGGAGACCATGCCAACCGATGCCTGCCAAGTATTTTACGAATGTCAGGGCTGTCAGACCATGTTACGACCTCATGAGGGCGATTGCTGTGTCTTTTGTTCCTTTGGCACGGTGGCATGTCCGCCCATTCAGGAACAGCAATACGGCAAAGGGAAAGAGGAGCCGACCATGAATGGTCCTTACCACGAATGATGAGCGCAGAATCGTGTCAATCGAAAGACTGGGTCAGTGATCCCCGCTCGTATGTTATCGCATGGGGAATCCCCGGCATGATGTTACTCGTGGGCATGTTCGTCGATCCCTTGATGAGAACCGTGATGTGGGCCGGAGCCTTGGTATGGAAAGGAGCTGCGTGTGTAGCGAATGCCGCACGGTGTGGACGGACGCATTGTTATTTTACCGGGCCGTATTTTCTGCTGTTGGCTGTGGCAACTGTCCTGCACGGATTCCAAATCGTTGGCCTTGGGCCGAATGGCTGGATGTGGTTAGGTCTGGCGATCATTGCGGGTGGAGGGTTCATATGGTTGGCCACGGAAAAAGCGTGGGGGAAGTTTTTGTCTGCTAAGAGTTCCCCGAGGAATTGACGATCGAGCCGATAGGCAGAAGATGAGAGGAGACTATGAATAAAAACACCAATTCTGATGTCGTCAGCATGGCCGAGGATCCCGTATTCCAAGAAGAGGAAGGTGCAAAAGATGTGACCAAGCCAGCCTCCGTCGCTTCGATCGGTGGAATTGTCGCGGCGTTTCTTGCGTCTCTTTGCTGTATCGGGCCTGTGCTGTTTGGGGCGCTGGGGGTGGGAGCTGGAGCGACAGGCATGTTAGCAAGCACCGCGGGCTTTATGAAAGCGTTTGTCCCTTATCGACCCTTTTTCATTGTGGTCGCTGTGGTGGCGATTGGTGCCGGGTTTTACCTTGTGTATCGCAAGCCCAAAACTGACTGTGCCTCCGACGCCCATTGTACCGAAACACGGACAGGCTCGAAATCGGTCGTCTTGCTTTGGGTGGCTACGGCGTTGACCGCCATTTTTGTGCTGTCCCCTTATTGGCTGGGAATTTTTAAATAAAGGAAGGAGAAACCATGAGACCAAGATTTGTTCCATTCATATTACTCGCCCTGTTTTTCGTCATGCCGGGAATGTTCGGTTGGAGTTCTCTGGCAATCTCAGAAGAACTTCCTGCTCATCCTCCTTCAGGGGAAACCATCACGTTGAAGATTGATGGGTGGACCTGCGCCAGCTGTGAAAAAGATGTCCATGCCGCCCTGATGAGTGTGTCCGGCGTGCAATCTGCGGAAGTGAGTTATCCAAGTGGTGGAGCTATCGTGATGGTGGAAACAGGGCAGGTCAATCCTGAGCAATTGGTGCAAGCACTCAGCGGGGCCAGTAATGCGTTCGACACGTACAAAGCGAGCGTGATTCCCAATGGGTCCCTTTCCATTGAAAAGAAGGAGGGCAGTGGGTTCGGAGATTTCTGGTCTTCATTGTTTAACTAATCCCATACGAGGAGCATAGAACACGTACACACTGAACGTTTGGGAGTTGGCCGGCACCCAATTGACCAGCCTCAAAACAATGGAAAGGAGTCATGATGATGAATGAAGTCGAAACGAAAACACCGGAGTCGACATTCGAACAATTGAGACGATTAAGCCCCAAGGTGACCGGTGGAATCATGCGGATGCGTGAAGAGGCGTATCGAGAAAAAGCCGTGCCGGCAAAGTACAAATTGTTGACGGCCATGAGTATCTCTATAGCCATTCGGTGCGAACCCTGTATTGAAGCCTATGTGAAAATGGCCTGTGAAAAAGGCATTTCCCAAGAGGAATTCATCGAATTTTTAGATGTCGCGATGACCATGCAAGGCTGTCCTGGAGAAGAGTGGGCCTTAAAAGCCTTTGAAGCCTACCAGGGACATGTTACCGGGCAAGAGGTCTTAAATGGAGCCGGGTGTTGTAGCCACTGACCTGTCAAATCGTCATCACGGAACGAATAACCACACCCCCAAGAGATGGGAGGGAGCCATATGGGAAGAACATTCAGGCCAATGATGGTAGGCGTGGGGTTGCTCTGTCTTGCGCTCTTGGGTCCAGCCTCACATGGAGAAGCCGCCCAAATTCTCATCCATATGAAAACTTCATTGGCTGAAGACGACGCGCAAATTTGCGCCGTCCCGAATGTCGTCTGGGCTATGACGAAAGCGGGTCATCACGTCACAATATTAGTAGATTCCAGTGCGGTCACTTCGGTGACCAAAGGGTTTGGGTGGTTTAACGGACTGGTCCGTTCCGACAGTACGGCGTTAGACCGTGCCGGGCTCCCCGAGCGAGAACGGCAGAGTCTTGCCGAACAAATGGACGTTCCCCTTGAGAAGGTGCCACATAATTACGGAGACTATTTTACCTTTCTCAAAAGTCTGGGTGTCGAAATGTACGGCAATCAAACCATGATGCTGCTCTATAACATTGATCTCTCCAAAGTGGATTCGGCCGTGATCCCGATACCCCTTCATCAAATGGTCGACCTCTTCACATCAGCCGATCAAATTGTCGTGTATTAAGGAAGGGAAGCGCCTTGTTAACGAGCAACAAAACTTCGTCTAAACGAAAACGTGACACACCTGTGATTTTCCCTGCTCAAAATACAAAGGCGGTGCCTCGAATTCCTAACGGCAATGTCGGCATGGGGTCGGGGCCGGACGAACTCCTGCTTCAGGAAAACCTTTGGGGTATTCTCAATAGTATTACCGAGGGAATTTTAGTGGTGAACCAAGATCTTATTGTCACCCAGGTCAATAAAGCGGCCTCGGAGATTACAGGGTTTTCTTCTGACGAGCTCCTTGGGCAACCTTGCCTGGAGATTTTTCGAGGGTCGCTCTGTGAAAGCCAGTGTTTCATGGCCGATTCTCAGCATGGGCAAGCGGCCAAGGACGTGGAAGTCGAAATTGTCCGGCGAGATGGAACCACGCGTGCCGTGGCGGTCACCACGTCCTTGTTGTTTGATGGGCAAGGCTTAGCAGAAGGTGTGGTGGTGGTCTTTCGTGACATTTCGGAATATCGCTTGCTCAAAGAACAACTCAAGGGAAAATGGCGGTTGGCCAACATCATTGGGAAAAGCCCAATCATTCAGCGATTGTTTCAAAAAATCCAACAAGTCGCCCCTATGGATACGACGGTCTTAATCCAAGGGGAAAGCGGAACGGGCAAAGAACTCGTCGCTCATGCTCTTCATTATTACAGCCCAAGAGCCTCTAAACCCCTGATCAAGGTGAACTGTTCGGCCCTGGCGGAGACCTTACTGGAATCTGAATTATTCGGGCATGCCCGAGGAGCGTTCACCGGTGCGATTTGCGACAAGATCGGTCGGTTCGAGGCCGCGGATGGCGGGACCATACTCTTAGACGAAATTGGGGATCTCAGCAATTATTTGCAATTGAAACTCTTAAGAGTTCTTCAGGAAAAAGAATTTGAGCGAGTTGGAGAAGTGAAGCCTCGAAAAGCCAATGTGCGGGTTCTGGCCGCCACCCATCAAGATCTTAAGGATCTGCTCAAGAAGGGGTTACTGCGAGAAGATTTGTATTATCGGTTGAAGGTAGTGCCCATTTATCTTCCCCCTCTACGAAAACGTAGAGAAGATATCCCCTTACTCGTGAAACATTTTGTGGCGAAATTTAACAAAGAAATGGAAAAGGGGATTTTAGGCCCAACCCCGGATGCGGTCGCGGCGCTCATGGACTACGACTGGCCCGGTAATATACGTGAACTTGAAAACGCAATGGAACATGCCTTTGTGCATGCGCAAGGGCTCTATCTCACCCTCGCCAATTTCCCATCAGAACTTCCATCTGACGGAAGCCATGCGGGGAAAAAAGAAGCCGAGGAAATCCGAAAGGCCCTCAAAAAAACCCGAGGCAATAAGACCGCCGCCGCCAATCTTCTGGGGATGGGGCGGGCCACGCTCTGGCGAAAACTCAAGAACCATTCCCCGTGATTCCGTCATCCCTTCATTCTTTTTAGATCACATCTATTCCCACCAGCGCTTTCCCACTCAAGGGCTCTTTTCGATCCTTCTTCCGGCTCCCTCTCGACCTGTTTCCAAGCATTTCTCTGCCCTTTCCTTTCTTCCCATTCGCAGATGAAACGGTAAACGTTTTCCCCGTTTCATGAAACACCTTCCGTCTGAATACCAGGTACGACCTCGTCAAAATGGTGTGATGTAACAGGTTGAACGGAAAGCCTTTTCAAGAGGATCACTTATTTTTGGGAGAGGGGCACAAATATTGTTCTAAGGCTAGTAGGAAATCGCCCCTTACTGCCCCTCGTCAGAAGTAGACGCTGGAGGATCACCATGAAAATTGAAGTGTTCTATTTTGCTGGGTGACCCTCTTACCCAAAAGCAGTGGAACAAGTGGAAAAGATTCTCAAGGAAGAACGCCTTGATCTGTCCATCGATTCGGTCCCGGTTGAAACGCATGAAGAGGCGCTGGCCCATCGGTTTCTCGGATCACCCACCATTCGGGTGAATGGGTTGGATATCGAGGTCCAAGCGAGGGCCCGAGAGGATTTTGGGTTGAAATGCCGGCTCTACCAGACTGGGGGAATTTTGGTGGGACTACCTGACGCCAATCTTATCAAAGAAAGCCTCAGGGAATCCTTGAAGGAATGATGACCGGCACCCTTCGGGCTTATCCATTATCTCCAATGATCTGGCCATCCCATGCGCGTTAGTCATCTCAAACAATTTCAGACGAACGTCACGACGAGACGAGGTCGTCCTTGCGTCATTCTCAAGGGTGAGTTGCGTGAGAAGGCCGCCTGGCAATTGCTCAAACAACTGGAGACATTCCCAGCGTCTTCGTATCCCATTCATTTGGACATTGGCGACCTAGAAGCAATTCATTGGTTTGCCGCCAGGATTTTGAAGGCAGGAGTTGACCACATTATGAAGAGCAGAGGTGAAATTTTTCTCATACAAAAACGCAAAAAGCCCAAGCCGTTTTCCCTCGAATACTTTCCACCCATCCTGTCATTTGTAGAAGAGGGAAGCGATGAGGTGTAACCCACTCTGGTCTTTCCTGCGTAAGGAACACACGAGGTCTTTGTCCGGAACTGCGAGGGTCAGCATGTGTGTGGTCCTCCTCTTGTGCTCCCCATCCTTTGCTCCCTTGGTGCTCGGCCAAGAACCGGAACGTGTGAAGGAACCCCTGTCACGGACCGTTCGTCCCAAAATGGGATTACCTGCTCTCATCAGTCTAGCCCTTCAACATAACCCCGGTCTCAGTGCGATACGCAAAGAAGTGGATATGGCGGACCAAGGCATTCTCGCGGCCAAAGGCGAACATTTTGGGCGCTTTGATGTCGAGGTGTCGGATTTTACGTATGGCCCAGACAATCTTCCTTTAGCCATGAAATCCCTCGTTGTGGAACAAGGGCAAATTATTCGTGATGGCGCTGGTGAGCACAATCTCAACTTATTCAGTTTTGGTGGACGGATCACCATTCCAATTTACACGGGAGGGCGCATCTCGAATCAGGTCCAATTCCAAGAGCTTGGCAAACAGTTGGCCGGGAATCGAGTGGCCCAATCGCAAGACGAACTCATTTTTAATGTCGCCAGCGTGTATTACAACATTTTGAAAACGCAGGATTTCATTCGTGCCACGCAAAAATCAAAAGAACAGCTAAGAGAGGCCAAACGTGTCGTCACTCAGCGTTTTAAGGTGGGGAAATCGGCCAAGGTCGATACCCTGAAAGTGAAGACTCGCCTGGCTGCTGTCGAGCAGCAGCTTATCCGATTTGTGAATGCCCACAAAGTGTTGTACGGCCTGTTGGAGGTTCTTCTTGGCGAAGGGGCTGGAGCCTCACAGGTGAAGATAGCCGGGAACCTCCACAAGGCGTCGCTAGCACCGACACCACCGATCACTCTTCAGGAAGCCCAGCAGAAAGCACTTCAACGTCGTCCGGAACTGCAGGTGGCCAAAAAAGAAGTCGAGATGCAGGAGAAGATGATTCGCATCAGTTTTGCTGAGCACCTCCCCAACGTCAGTGTGCGCGGGCAAGTCCACGGGATTACCGGAGATAACTCAGCGTTGTTTGCTCAACAGTTTGCAGGGATATTCTTATCCGTTCCCTTGTTTGCGGGAGGAACGATTGACGCCAAGGTCTCGCAGGAGCGGATTCGATTCGCCAAGCTCCGAAATGAAGTGACTCATCTCACTCTCCGAGTCACTCAAGAGGTCCAAGCGGCTCATTTGAATACCTTGGAGGCCCAACAACGGATCGCCGCGGCTCAGGCGGCTTTGGACGAGGCCAAGGAAGTGCTTCGGATCGAGGCCATGAAAGTACGAGAAGGGAAAAGCATTATTGAAACGCTGCTGGATGCGCAGACCGCGCAACTCCAGGCTGAGCAGAACTATTCGGCGGCGGTCGCTGACTATCAGATTCAGCTCATGGCGTTACAAAAGGCCATTGGGCACATTGAGGTGAAAGGATGAATCTGAAAAGCCGTATTCAGGATGCACGGGAATCGGTCCAGTCTCTCGAGGAGAAGGAGTGGTGGATAAAAGGTCGAAAGGTCGTGGTGACAGGGCTGTTACTGCTGTTGATTTATTATTCTGCCACCTCAGTAGCGGCCTACCTCAGTGCTCCTCGTCTTGACATGACTATGAGTCCTCTCGCCGGGGCGGTGGCGGTGGCCATCGTTCCTGCGGAACGACGCGAAATTGTTTCGACCGTCACCTATACCGGAACGGTTATTCCCAAGTCTGTCGTGAAAATGTTTCCTCGAATAGAAGGGTGGATCGAAGACATTTTGGTTGATGTTGGAGATGTGGTGAAGAAAGGGCAATTGCTCATCAAGTTGGATGAACGAGAATTACTGACCACGCGGGCGGAACGACAGGCACATCGGGTCTTTACCCAACGAGAATATCAACGAGATGCTCGTCTCGTGAAAGAAGGGGCCATTGCCCAATCTGAAGCTGATCGGTCCAGGATGATGTTCGAGGAGGCACGAGCCAAAAACCAACAGATTGAAACCCTTCTTTCGTACACCAAAGTGACTTCTCCCATCGATGGACTTGTGACCAACCGGTTAAAGCTCATCAATCCTGGAGAATTGGTGCATCCCAACACGCATCTCCTTGATTTAGCGGACACGCAACAGATGCGAGTCCAAGTGAAGGTCGCGGGAAAGGACCTTCCTCACATACACGTTGGGACGACCGCGACGGTGCGATTTCCTTCTTTATCCGTTGATAACACGATAGCTGCCCAAGTGTCGGCCGTCTTTCCTCAACTCAACCCGCGAACCAGAACCAGCACGATAGAGCTGATGGTCGAAAATCCCAAGGGCCATCTGCGCGCGGACATGTTCGCCATTGTGGACTTAGTCCTTAAACAAAAATCCGATGCCATCATCATTCCACGACAAGCGGTCCTACAAATCGAAGGAGAATCCGTGGTGTTTACGACCGATACGGTTGTCGCCATGAAGCAGCCCGTCGTTTTGGGAATTTCCAGTAACAATATGGTGGAGGTGGTTGAAGGGATCAAGGAAGGGGACATGGTTATTACCAAAGGAGCTCGAGGCCTGACGGATTTCCAAGAAGTGGCGGTGGTATCGGGGTTCTAAACCCGAATGAAATAAAAATCTATGGCACGGACGTTACTCTCAGATGATGGCAAGCCGGTCGAGTATCGAGGCATGACCTGGCTTCGAAGGCTCCCGATTCTTGCCATTGAAAAACCCATCCTGATGATCCCGGTGATTGCGCTCCTGGTCATAGGGGGCATCATGACCTACGGCAAGACAGCCAGGGAACTACAGCCGTATCTAGAAAATCCCACCGTGGGCATCATCATCACGTACCCAGGCGTGGCCGCTGAAGATATGGAAGCCTACTTCGCCCGCCCCATAGAGCAAAAAATGACGGTCTTAGATGAGAAGACATTCATTCGTTCAAATTCTCAAGAAGGCCGAACCGAGATTATCGTCGGATTTGACTATTACTCGGACATGAACAAGCACAAAGTCGAAGTGCAAACGCTGCTTTCCAATATGCTCAATGAACTTCCCCTCGACAAGGATAACACCAGTAACCCCTGGGTGGTTCATGTCGCCAATGACAACGTACCCATTTTAGATCTCAACATTAAGCGGGAAGGCTATGACGAAGTTCGCCTCCGGGAGTTTGTCGAGAACACCTTGCGGGATCGTCTTGAAGCTGTTGCCGGCGTGCAGTCCGCCATTCCCTTTGGCGGCAAGCGGCGACTCATTTTGGTTGAAGTGGATCGAGACAAGCTGGCCGCCTACTCACTGGGGTTGATGGATCTCAAGCAAGCCTTAGAAGAGCAGCACATTAGTCGGGCAGCCGGGAAGCTCAGAACTCCTGAGCACGATATTCTCGTACGAGCCGATGAACGTTTCCGGGATCCGACCAAGCTTAATGACATTCCTATCGCCACCGTCAACGATCAAGTTGTGTACTTGCGTGATGTGGCCCACGTTCGAGACACCTTCTCAGAGATCACCAGTGCCTATCACTTTAATGGGACACCGGGGCAACTGATCCAAATCGTCAAACAGCCTGAAGTCAGCGATTTCGATGTGATCGATGACATTATCGGCTCGACAGATTCCGGGATTCTGAAAGCACTCAAAGCGTTTATGGGATTGCCCACTCATCCCACGCCCGGCCTGATGGATGAGTTTGTGAAGGAGTTTCCGGGGCTGTCATTTGAGGTGGCCTACAATCGCAAAGCGTTCCTGGAAACCATCATTGCCAATGCCTGGCATGAAATGATGCTCGCCTTCATTATGACCGGCATCGTGGTGCTGATTTTCATTCAGACCATCACGCCCACATTCATCGTCCTGGTCACCCTTCCCGCGGCCGTCGCGGCCAGTTTTGTGTTTTTTCCCCTGGCTGGGCAAACCATTAACACACCGACCTTGATGGGCATTACCTTCGTCATTGGGCGATTAGTGGATGACTCCGTGGTCCTCATTGAAGTGATCAATCGGCATTTAAAGTTTGGGAAAACGCCGAAGGCCGCGGCCATCGATGGCTCCCAAGAAATTCTCCTTCCCAATATTTTGTCAGCCCTCACCTTCATGATTGCGCTCACGCCGAACTTAATACTCGAGGGCACGATGGGATCCGGCTTTCGCGGCATGACCTGGCCCATGATCTTCGCCATGGTGTTCTCCGCGTTTCTCTCACTGACCCTCAATCCCATGATGGCGGCCTATCTTTACAAACCTCATCAGGACCAAAGGACCAACCTTTTTGACCGGATCTTGAAAATCTTTCTCGCTCCATTCACCAAACTCATTGAGGGCACGGTGTGGCTGTACCGGCATGTGTTGGCCTTGGCTTTGGATAACCGGTTGATCGTCATCGCCCTCGCCATGAGCTCGATGTTTATCGCGTACAAAATTTGGCCAACCTTGGGATGGGAGGGGATGCCTCTTCAAGATACCGCTCAAGCGGTTGGAGAAGTCGAAGCCTGGCCTGGCACCTCTTTTCAGGAAACCGAAGCCCTGGTCTCCCGCGTGGAACAAATTTTATTGCAACAACCGGAAATCCAATTGGTCTCCACCCAAATTGGCGCAGAGCCGGCGTTTGGTACCTATTTTTCGGGCTTCGGCGTCCGGACCGTCAACAAGGCCTTTTTTAAAATCACCATGAGCAACGTAGAAGAACGTGTCTGTCAATTCTATAACCGATGGGCGGATGACCTTTCCCTCTTGTCGTATCTGTTCAAACCCTGCGCCGATCTGAGCGGACGAGACATTTGGCAAATTATGGATGGGGTTCAGGCTGAAGCGCTCTCCTCTGTGCCAGGAATTCGGTCTTTTTGGCTCATGGAAATGGGAGCGACGCCTGTCAACACCGCTCGAGCCCCTGTGGAAGCGGTCATTAAAGGACCGGATTTGGAGGAACTCGCCAAGATTGGTCAAGAGGGCTTGGCCGTGGCCCAACGTACCCCTGGGATTGTTCAACCCTTTACCAATTGGTCGATGACGATGCCGCAATATCACCTCAACATCGATCGAGTCCGGGCCAAGGAATTGGGATTGGCCGTTCCACAAATCGCCATGCAGGCGTACTACGCGTTGAACGGTGGCATGACCTCGGAATTTTTTAAACCCGAAGAGGGATATCGTCACCGACGCTTGCTCATTCGTTATCAGCCTGATCAACGATTGACGATGAATGATCTGGAGCAGGTCATGTTGAAACTGCCAGATGGCGGGCAGGTTCCTTTAAAGGAGGTCGCCACGATTGAACGCAAAGAGGGGACGGATCTGGTCTACAAGGAGGATCTGCAATATGCCATGAGTGTGCTGGGGCAATACCGCGGGGTTGGCCTCAGAATGGCGACAGCTGGCGTCCTCATGGGCATTAAGACCTCGGTTACGCTTCCCAAAGGGTATACCGTCGAACCCAAGGGGTTGATGCTCGACATGATGGACAACCTCTATCGACTGTATTCGGCCTTGGCCTTTGCCATTTTCCTTCTCCTGTTCATGTTGCTCCTTCAAACTCAATCCTGGGTCGCCACCATGGCGATTATGGTGGATGCCCCATTACAGGTCTTTGGGGCCATTTTTTTTCTGTATTGGCGAGGCATGTATTGGTCGCCGCCTGTGGTGTGGGGACTGACGATTGCGACCGCCGCTGTTATGGCCACTGGGATTTATTTGCTCGATAAAATTGAGCAAGAACGGGCGGCAGGAAAGCCTATACGGGAAGCGATCATCAGTGGCGGCACGATTCGACTTATCCCCGTCTTGATGACCGCGATTACGTTTGTCGCCGCGTTCATTCCCCCCATGTTTGCACCCCCAACGGGTATGGATCGGTTTCGACCCATTGCGACCGCGTTAATTGGTGCCGTGGTTAGTTCGACCGCCCTCAGTCTTATCATGGTGCCCGTCACATATTCATTGCTGGATGACGCCAAGCAATATCTTCGGAAAGTGTTTGGGATACACCCGAGTTCCTCCGGTCCAGTTAGACCGTCCGTTGACCGTGACGGTAATGGGAGCTCGACGTCGGGATCCACCAACACCACACCCGTATTTGAAGGGGAAGCCAACGAGGAGGCGAAACACTCCCAAGAATCTATTGTAAGGAGCCAACGCGAAGAATGGTCCTCATAACTCGGCGCTCTCATCAACGTCCCATTTCTGGTGACGCCTCAGGCCTCGCGATCAATGAGGGACGCTGGGAGTGCTGCATACGGAATAATTCAATCACGTCACTTTACACAATAAGGAGGTGTCCAATGGTTCATACGGTGAAGCAACGATTCCGCTATAAACAGGTATTTGCCTGTTTGGCGGCTGTGCTGGGAATGTTTTGGTGTGTAAGCGCCGTCGACACAGACCATGGGTCTGCCTGGGCAAAAGATTATCAGTATTCCGGGGGAGTCATTATTGAAAAACAATCCACCCTTCCCTTTCGAAGAGCGATTGCCAACGTTCAACGTGCCATTAAGAGCGCACGGTTTATCATCGTCGGAGAACCCAATTATCAACTGATGCAACGGATGGTGGGCCGGGAGCGTGCCGGAGCCAAAGGGTTCTTTTTGTATCGGCCAGATCTTGGCATACCTGTGTTTGACAATGACCCCAAAGCTGCCATGGAGATCCCCCTGAAAATTGTGATTTGGGAAGGCTCGGATGGGAAAGGGATCATTCGCTACAAACAACCCTCTTCGGTGTTGTCTGATTATAAGGCCCTTTCTGATCTGGGAGGCGAACTAGACCAGTTGATGGTGAAGATCTCGGATGCTGGGGTGAAGTAAGACGATTTTATGGTTCATCATTGTTGGGTCCATTTCATTTATTGAATAGGAGAAAGCTAATGGGAAAATTTTTACACATGCGGAGAATGTCTTATGTGGTGATCACAGGTCTGATAATACTCAGTGTTGCCTTGGCCCTTTCTCCAGAGGTTAGGGCTCAGGAAACCGCCATGAAAATGGTGTTTGGCGATCGTTCGATTGCGATGCCATTGCCGAAGGATCGGATCGTGGTTCGTTCGAAGTATCCCTTCATTGATACGGTCATTCGTATTAAAGACACCATTGAAGCCAAAGATCTCCTGATCGTCGGAAACATCGATCACCAAGAACTGCTGACATTAGTGGGACTGAAGACCGGGGGGATGCTCGGGATCGAATTTTTTCATCCGCGATACGGAAAAGTCATCGCCAAAAATGATGGAGCCGCCGCGCTTGAAATGCCATACCGTGTGGTGGTGATGGAGGCCAATGATGGGAGTGTATTGGTCACATACTATCGCGCCTCTGCGGTGCTTGCGCCCTACAAAGGGTGCGAAGGGTTGGGGCGAGAAATCGATGGGGTCTTGGATGATATTGTGGCCTCTATTGCCCGTTAACCGACCTATGACCCATTGCACGAACGATGTCTTAAATCTGAATACCGAATGAGGAGGACGAGTCATGAAAACCCGCATATCGATGGTGATGGTTGGTGTCTGTGCTGTATTGGGGTGGCCCACATCCCTGCTGGCAGAACCTCAAAAAGGTTCATCCGAACCACCAGTCGTTCAAAGTTTTGATTGGCTACCGGGTGGCGAGGAGGAGTTGTCGCATGTCAAACCTGGACAAGAGCCTCCAGGGCAAGAACCGTATTATGTGACCATGCAGGTCAAATTTGAATGTCTGTTGTTTGATGGGGACTGCAGCCAATTTCAAATTCTGAAACCTCCTACGGTCCAAGCCGTGCCATGGCACACGGTTGGTGGATGCAACATAGAAGATGCGTTTGCAGGAGAACCGATCAAAGACGGCGTGTTTACCTTGCGACCCGGGGAATTGACGCTCATCAAAGTGGCGTATTTCAACAATACCGATAAGCCCGTGAAATTCCGAGGCATTCCCCATTATATCGAGCCACAAAATTTACAACCCACGACGATTATGAACTGCATGTGTTTGGGAGAAACCTATACGGTCCCGCCTCATTCAGGGTGGTTTCGCATCATCCGTCTGGGTCCAGCTTTTGATACCCCAGCCGGGTCACGGATGGTCGCCACCCATGTCTTAACCAGCGACTCTTTGGTTGACTAAATTTGGCCTACATTTATGAGGAGAACATCATGAAACACTTCATTCTTTTGTTGCTTGTCGCAACGAGTTTCTTGTTGGCGGGATCCCTGAGCCCGGCCTTTTCCGAGGATTTGGTTGTGCGGCCTCATATTCCCATGGGGCACAAATTACCCATTATTCTTCCTTCCAAAGGGGAGGCTCCAGATCCGAATGAATACCCTCGGGAAGAAGGAAAAGTCAGTCTCCAGATCGTGTTTGAAACGGAGAAGGGGCTAGACCTGCCGATCAAGCAATTCTTGACCGACCCACAGGATCCCAAGATGCTATGGCAGGACCGTTCTATTCCATCTGACGAGGTTGCCGACGTGAAGGTTCCGATCATGGGCTCTCTTGATACGGGAGAAGGGGCGATTGCTGGCCCGGTCTCTCTTCCACCAGGCTATTACTTTATTACGTTGGTGGTGGATAACCGAAAAGGGGACAAGGACATTCAGTTTTTTGTCCCCGCGCCAAATCCCAAAGACCATATCCTTCTGTCTTGGGATACCAGTTCCATCGCGATGCTCAATGTTGTCGCCAAATGTCTCTGTGCCAGTATTGTGTATACCGCGCCCAAAGGCGGCATGTGGTATCGAGTGATTGGCATCAACATCAACAAGGACATTCCTGTTCCTTCGCGCATGACATTTGTGATGACCGCCATGAAAGGGCCGAGGGCTTTGAATCATGACCCCAAGGAAGATAAGCCCATCATGATCAAAATGGAATAAATACAAAGGATCAATGCCGTGTGTCATCGGATAGGGTTATTTGGTTTGGGAAACGGCCGACACGTGCAGAAAACCCCGAGGGCAATGGCCATTATTGGCCTAACTTTGCTGACGTTCCTTTACCTAGCACATGGAGCGGGAGAGACAGCATGCGGGACGGAGCCGGTTCAGGCTCCAACCTTCACGCTGCCAAGCCTCCAAGGTCAATCGGTCAGCTTGAACGACTATAAAGGTCAGGTGGTTCTCCTCAATTTCTGGGCAACCTGGTGTCGGGATTGTGTGAGGGAAATGCCCGAATTCGAAAAGTTGTATCAGGCGTACAAAGAGAAAGGGCTTTCTGTTCTAGCCATTGCCCTTGATAAAGAGGGCCGTCCTGCCGTTGAGGCCTTTTTAGAAGACGAACACCTTGAATTGACCTATCCGATTCTCCTGGATCCCGAAGAACAGGTCGCCAGGAGCTATCGGCTGTCATGGGTCCCTGTCACGGTCGTGATGGGACGTGACAGTCAGGTGATTGAAACCATTCTTGGTGCAAGACCGTGGGGCAGCGTGGAGGTGATGAATTCAATCGAACTGCTATTAAACACTCGCGGAGATCGCTGACGGACCACTGGCGAAATCCAACTAATATTGTCACGAAGGAGTGTAGATGATGAAGGAAGGTAAGCCGACACCTCAGGAGCCGACACCTGACGACAAACGTTCACGTGGATTAGTCATCACAGGAATTGTTGGCGCTGGACTAGTCGCGGTATGTTGCTTTACACCGCTTCTCGTTGGGCTATTGGCTGTCTTGGGCTTAAGTGCCTTCACGGGATATTTGGATGTCGTGCTGCTTCCGGCCCTGGTCTTTTTTCTCTGCCTCCTTGCCTATGGGCTTCAAAAACCACCATCAGGTGGAGCATCCTGTTGCGCTGAACCATCATGGATGAAGGAGGGAAAAGACTGCCAAAAAGGCCCTATCTAAACCGTAATTGTTTTTTTGGCTGACTCGAACGATGGGTTCAGATGAAGGCGGTGCCGTACTTTTAAAAGATTCTCAGAAAAGTTTGTGCGAAACGATGGAACTGGCATTCAATACGCAAGGGATGGAATAGGCCACCACCAAATTCCATCCGCAGCGTCATAGGAGAAACCTATGTCACAATGTTGTGTCACATCATACACGGGAGCCGCACCCACCTGTCCGATGAACGGTAAACCGATGAAGCCCGTAGAGAGAAAGACGGTGGAGGGGCTGCTCAAGCCTGAAATCAAGGTAGATTTATTGCTCCAACCCTATTATTTTTGTAATGCTCCAGACTGCGATATTGTGTATGTCTCAGAAGGAAAAGACCATTTAGTCACCAAAGATATGCTCATCGTGCGCGTCGGGATCAAGGAAACTGAAGATCCGATCCCACTTTGCTATTGTTTTGGTTATATGCGCGCAGATGTTCGGGAAGATATTCGCCAGAAAAACGATACTGATATCGAAACCATCATTCGGCAACGGGTGAAAGCCAAAGAATGTTGGTGTGAAGAAGCCAATCCGAGCGGAACCTGTTGTTTAGGTGAGGTCATGAAATCCATAAAGCTAGCGAAAGCGTTAAAGGATCAAAATCTTCTTTAAATGATCCGCTGTTCTTGGTGCTCAAAAGCAAGATTGATTTGCCGTGAAATACAACCACACCTTACAGAGAATACTCACGGTCGTGGCAATCGTTGGGATGTGGACCGGTCTAGCATCTAACCACTCTTTTGCTCTCTCAGAACTCCCCAATGAAAAAGTAAACCAGCTTTTGCTTGACACCGAGGAACTGCTGGAACAATTTCAGTTTCATGCTACCCTCATTCACCTTGACAAGGCTCTACAGCTCATTCCTGGTTCTCCTCGTCTTCACAAAAAACGTGGCGATGTCTTGATGATCCTGGGCCAGAATCAGGAAGCCCGGGTTTCCTATAGTCAAGCACTTACCCTTGCTCCTGATTGGATAGATGGTCATTGGGCTTTGTGGACACTCCTCAACCGTCTGAGTATCGACCCAAAACTCGAACTCAATTCGCTCCTTCACATTGCTGACCTTGATGCACACAATCCCTTAGCTCACATTCGTGTCGCTAGAAAGCTTCGGGAGCTGAAGCGATTTGAAGAGTCTGTCGTGTATTTTCGTCGAGCAGTAGAAGAAGACCAGACCCATCTTGCCTACCGATTATTTTTGGCCAGAGCCTTATTCGATATCCGTGAGGCCGAGGCGTCTCAAGCAGAAGTCCAGTGGGTGTTATCGCACGCGACGCCAGGTTCGCCTGTCCACATTGCCGCACAAAATCTCGTACAAACCGTCCAAGGTGGAACGGTCGATATCGGGAGCCGCTCAAAATTTTTTGAAAATACTCAGAAGCCGTATGGAAAAGAAGGCAAAGATTATAAACGCTGGGCCTTAACCCGAGAACAGGCTTGGCAATTCATGAAGACACAAAACTTTGCCGAAGCCGAAGTTACCTGGCAAAAGGTTCTTATTCTGGATCCTCACGATGATCTCGCTCGCTATAACCTTGGACTAACACTATTGAAACTTCAAAGATATGAAGAAGCGATCGCTTCTTTCCAAGCCAGTTTTCAACAGTCCAGGCAGCCAACCTTTTATCCTGATGCCATCTTTCAAATGGGGCAAGCTTTTGCCAAATTGCAACAATGGGAAAGGGCAATTGGCCATTATCAGCGAGTGTTAGATATTCAGTATTTAAAAGAGCAGGATTTTTATGCCTTGAATTTCCCAGATCTCCCCAGCGTTGAAGCCGCACTCACAGAAGCCCAGACCCATGTGACTAATATTTCCCAATTCCAGTTGGAGGAAGAGACCGCCTCGGCCTTCCATCAACAAGAGCCTTCAAGAATTAGAGAGGAGGACCCTCATTCGCCATCGTCTCTTGATATAGGCCAGATTCTTCCAGAAAACAGTCAGACGCCTTTTCGGGTCAGGCCTCTTAGCGTGGATATGATCAGAGGATGGTTCCGGCAACTCGTGACGGCGAAGGCCATTGCTCAGGATGATGTACAGGCTGGATTTCATGAATATATTCCTCTCGATCCTGGAGACACGTTTGCCCCCGATCAGTCTGAAATATATCTTGTCTTTGCGTTAACCACTCCACCTGCTGACGCCAAACAGATTTCCACGCAATGGGTTGCAGAACAAGTGGAGCATAAATCTCCCAACATGGTGATAGGAACTGATGCAGTGGTTGTGGATTTAAACGATAGCAGCGGCTATTTCTTTTTAGACCAGCCCGAAGGGGGATGGCCAGTGGGAACCTATCGCATTGATTTGTTTGTGGGAGAGGAAATCTCCCCCTATACCTATGTGGCCGATGTTCGGTTTCGGATTCGCAATCCGTGAGTTCGTAATTGTCCTGAAGTTTTACAAACGGCATATCCCATCCTTATTAAGCTGTTCTCACCTCTTAGCGTACATTTTTACAGCAATACGCGTAGTACCCTTAAATCGTTAACATCGATTTCGCCATTCTCAAAAGCGGGTCCGTGAAATTTAAGGCTAAAGTGGGCTTCACTCATGATGGTTAGCTATAATTACATTGAACCTTAAAAAAACCAAGTGAATAAAATTCCTCATTGTGGAAATAGGGTCTAACCCACCTTCGCATTGCCCCGAAATGGTGGCGGGGGTTTTTTGTCGCCAGCGTAAATCCGCAATTTTCATTTTTTGGAATTGGTGCTCAGTACCTTTAATTAATGGGCAGGAGCAAATTTTACCCCCTATAGGTTAGTGGCCATGGCCATGGGAATCAGCCTCGGGTTCGGTCTCGGAAGTCACCTCTTCGTACCGACGGAAGGGTGGAGCATGGCGATACACGGGATTGCGGGGGTCTAGTTTTAATGCTCTCGTAAAGTGAACACGTGCTTCCTTGTACAGGCCTTGTTTTTTGAGGGCCAAGCCTAGGTTATAATGGGCTTCCGGCATGGACGGAAAGGCTTGGATCGCGATTCGATATTGTTCCCCGGCATCCCTCCACCACCGTCGTTCTTTAAATAAGCGGTTTCCTTCCTTCATGGCTTGAGCAGTTTCAGAGTCAGCATACCCCGGAGGAGGTAAAGGCTCGTCTTGATGTTGATGGTCATGTCCTGCGCAACCCATTACCAAAGAAAGTCCAAGCAACAGGTTGGCCCAATAAATATTCTTTTTACTTGTCATTCCCATTGTGTCTCCCTCTTCAGCATTTGTTTAAAAAAACCTCTCTCTAAATCAATTCAATAAACGGATAAGGTCCTTTCTCTTACCAGTTCGACACGTGGCCTCGTTTCTTCTATGAGGTCGACACGTGAAGAGGCCTCCGCACCCGTAACCCGTTCGCTACAGCTAAAAGTTCGCTGATCTCATGGATGAACACGGCTGCCGCGACACTCAAGACTCCCAGTAGGGCTGAAGGAATAAGAATAGAGAGGAGAATGAGAGAAAATACAATGTTCTGGCGACTGATCCTGCGGACTCGACGACCGAGCCGCAACGCATGAGCAACTTTTCCCAGATCCTCAGACATGAGGGCAATATCCGCTGCCTCGATGGCCGCATCACTGCCGATCGCTCCCATCGCTATCCCACAGGTCGCAGCCGCCAAGGCCGGAGCATCATTGATCCCATCACCGACCATGAGCACCGCTCCAAAGCGCTGTTCAAGTTCGTGCACAGCCCCCACCTTATCCTTAGGACTCAAGTTTGCCCGAACATCGTCGATGTCCAACGCGCGGGCAACTGCCTCCGCTGCCTGTGTATGATCACCGGTGAGCATCACAACCCGGATACCCATCGCGTGAAGTTCGTGGATCACGTCCTTCATTCCGGGGCGTATGCGATCTTGGAGGGCCAGTAAGCCACGAACCTCGTCACCCGTGCCAACCAACACGACGGTCTTCCCCTGTGTCTGAAACTGTTTGACCGTCTCTTCATTCTGTTCCAGCCTAGCGCCTAACTTATTAAAGAGATCCGCCTTCCCAACATACCAGTCTGTTTGTCCAACAAGGGCTTTGGCTCCAGTTCCGGTGAGGGATTCGAAGTCTCGGACCTCGACTGGGACGACTCCCTGAGATCTCGCTCGATCTACGATGGCCCGGGCCAGGGGGTGCGCGGAAGCGTATTCCACCCCTGCGGCCAGCGCCAGTAATTCTTCCATGGGACCTGTAAAAGGGATGACGTCGGTCACCATAGGGACTCCGCGAGTAAGGGTTCCCGTTTTGTCAAAGGCGATCGTCTGAATGGAACCGAGATGCTCTAAATGCGCACCGCCTTTAATCAAGATTCCTTGCCGGCCAGCTGAGCCAATGCCGGCAGCCATAGCCACGGGCATGGACATCACCAGTGCACATGGAGCCGCAGCAACGAGCAGAACGACAGCCCGAACCGCCCATTCGCCATAGGGGAGTCCTAAAAGCCACGGGACGATGAGAAACAGAAGGGAGGCGCTGAGGACCACTGGACTGTAACGGCGTCCAAACCGCTCGATCCATTGCTGAGATTTCCCTTTCCGTTCGTGAGCCTCTTCCACCAGATGGATGATTTTGGATAAGGTGTTGTCCTGGAACGCAGCCGTCGCTTCCACCTCAAGAGCCCCTTGGAGGTTCAGTGTTCCAGCAAACACCGGCATGCCGGGTCCCTTGTCCACCGGAATGGATTCACCGGTCACGGCGGACTCATCGAGGCTTGACGTTCCGGACTTCACCGTTCCATCGGTTGGAATGGATTCACCAGGCCTCACAAGGAATCGGTCCCCAGGCCGCAACTCCTCAGCCACAATTGTGACCTCTTTACCCTCTTGTAGAAGGTGCGCCTCCTTCGGAGCCAAATCCAGAAGAGCCCGGATGGCCGAGCGGGTGCGGGCGTAGGTATACTCCTCTAATCCCTCAGCCGCTCCATAAAGAAAAACGAGAAAGGCTGCTTCATCCCAGAGTCCGAGGAAGCCAGAACCTATCGTAGCGGCAAGCATCAAGAAATCGATTCCGATCTCATGCTCCACAAGGAGTTCTTCCAGGGCCTCCCGAGCCCAGTGGTAGCCGCCCAGTGGTATCGCCACAGCATAAAAAACAAGTTCAACCTGCTCTGAGATGAATCCCGCGTGGGCGAGAACAAATCCCACCCCTGCCAACACTCCAGCCATGAGGGCATTTCGCAGGATGGGGTATTCCCACCATTGGCCTTCAAACCCATCTTGGTGACGCTCTTCTTGTGGCATGACCGAAGTGTCCATCAGTTAGTCAGAGATATGCTCGTATGAAGTTCTTATAAAATTTTCTCTTTCTTAGTGTCGCGTGGCTTTTTCTTGAAAAGATAGTTCGTACCAATTCATTGTTCAAGAATCTTAAAACCCGTTTATTCACGCATGAGGAAAGCCGCCAGAAAAGGGAGGCTAGGCACCATGGGAAACATATTCTCGGCTCCACACGACACAACCTTTTTCTGCCGGGTCGGCGTGGAGTGGGGATAATGCCCCTTTAGCGGTTTACCCAATCCCAGGCATCTTTGGCATGTTCCTCATAAAAGAATTTCGTTTCGGCATCTAAAAACAGGTTGGAAAATCTAGTTCCCAATTCTTCCCATTTCTTGCTGCCAACAATGGCCGTCTTGCCGTATTGACGCTGATGCGCATAATCGAATTTGATATCCTCCCACAGGGCCTCCAGTTCAAAGCCTTCAAAATATTCCAGTCTGATATAGAACCGTATCACGCCCTGCTTTTTAAGTAGGTCTTCCAGTTCCGGTAACATGGAAATGTAATCTTCCATTGTTAGTATTCCACTGACGGTGATGGTAAGAACCTTGTTTTCGTTTAGATTTTCAATTTTAAGCATTTAATGCCTCTTGGAATGGACAAAAACATTTTTAAGATCAAAAAACGTTCCCCACGGGTTATGAGTCAGCAGAGTGAACCGTGTTATCGAATTTCTGAGCACTTCGCCGCGCCCAAGCTTCCCGCAACCGTTCTTCCCACACGTACAGGGTGGGTAACACGAGGAGGGTCAAGGCGGTGGAGGTAACTAGACCTCCTATGACGACTGTGGCCAGTGGCTGCTGTACTTCAGCCCCGGCAGAGGTTGAGATTGCCATGGGCAAAAATCCGATGATGTCTGTTAACACCGTCATAAGCACGGGACGCACACGAACCAAGGCACTATTTAAAGCGGCTTCCTCTGCTGAAAAGCCTTGTTTTCGAAGGTCCAAGACATACGACATCAACACCACTCCGTTTAATACAGCAATGCCAAAAAGCACAATAAATCCAACACCAGCTGAAATGGAAAACGGCATGCCGCGAATCGCCAAAGCCAAAATTCCACCAGTAGCTGCCAAGGGAATATTCAAATAGATGAGGACCGCAGGCCTGACGGAATTGAAGGTGGTATAGAGCAACACGAAGATCAATAACAGCGCCAGAGGCACGACGATCGCCAGCCGCATTGAAGCCCGCTGGAGTTGTTCGAATTGACCGCCCCATTCGATCCAATAGCCTTCAGGCAACTGCACCTGTTGCTCGACGGCCTGTTGCGCGTCGGCGACAAATCTGGCTAAGTCCCGTCCGCGCACATTTGTTTCCACACCCAACCGCCTGTGAATGTTCTCTCGGCTGATTTGCGCAAGGCCCGTTTCAATTTTGATGTCAGCCAATTGTGTGATGGGAATCAGACGGCCCCGTGGATCGGCGACTCGAATATCTCGAATCCGGTCAAAGTTTTTCCGGTCCTCCGGACTAAAGCGGACTTGAATGAAAAACCGGCGATTGCCTTTCACGACTTGACCGACCGTGCGACCACCGATGGCTCTGACCGTATCGAGAATCTGGGAGGCATTGATCCCATAGCGGGCAATGGCTTCTCGATCGATGATCACGCGAAGATAGGGAAGCCCCGCAACTTGCTCCGCTTTCGTATCGGCGGCGCCGGGCACCTTTGCGACTACTTGCACGACCTGGTCGCCAATCGTCTTGAGCTGGTTCATGTCCTCCCCAAAAATGTTGATGGCGATTTCGGAGCGGACACCGGCAATCAGTTCCTGGACCCGAAGCTCAATGGGTTGCGAATAACTGAACTTGGTTCCCGGCACAGTCTTCTTTAGGGCGGCGTCGTAGGCCTGAATGAGGCCTTCTTTGGTCTTGGCGGTAGCCCATTCATTCTTGGGTTTTAACAAAACATAGATATCGCTGATTTCCACGCCCATAGGATCAGTGGCAATTTCTGGCCGCCCTGTCCGGGAAATCACTGAAGTCACTTCTGGAAATTGTTTGAGAACCTGTTCAATGCGGGTGGTGTTATTCACAGATTCTTCAAGGGAAACACTTGGTAAACGCCAGGCTTGAAGGGCAATGGAGCCTTCATCCAATTTGGGGATAAACTCTGCCCCCATAAAAGAGGCCACACCCAGGCTTCCGGCAAACAGGACGGCGGCCACCCCACCAGTGATGACAGGGTGGTGCATGGTTCGGGAAAGAATAGGACGATAGATTCGTTTGACCTGCTGGATAATCCAAGCTTCCTCCTCCTTCACGCCCTTCCGTAGAAAAAAACTAGCCAAGACAGGGATCAGGGTAAACGCCAACACTAACGAAGCGACAAGAGCAAAAATTACTGTCATAGCCATTGGAACAAACATCTTGCCCTCAATGCCTTGAAGCGTGAGAATGGGCAAATATACAATGATAATAATTCCCACCGCGAAGAAAATTGGACGCAACACTTCCCGACCTGACTCTTGGATGATCCCGTGAATCTGCTCGCCCGTCATCCGAGCAGAATTTTTAGTCTTTTCTCTACGTATTGCGATATGGCGCACGATGTTTTCGATCATGACAACCGCTCCATCGACAATGAGTCCGAAGTCAATAGCACCCAAACTCATGAGGTTCCCGGAGATCTTGGCGGTCACCATTCCCGTGAAGGCCACCAACATGGATAAGGGAATCACGACCGCTACAATCAGTCCTCCACGGAGATTACCCAAGAGCAACAGCAGGACCGCCACAACGAGGATTATTCCCTCTGTGAGATTAGTGGTGACGGTATTGATGGTTTTTTTCACCAAATCGATGCGGTCGTAATAGGCATCAATCGTGACCCCTTCAGGCAGTGATTTCTGGATCTGTTCGAGTTTGTCTTTTACCCGGTTGACCACGACCCGGCCATTCTCGCCGATGAGCAGCATGACGATGCCTGTGACGACCTCACCTCTGCCATCTCGCGTGACGGCCCCTTGACGAACCATGGGGGCGAATTGGGCTTTGCCGAGATTCCGGATATAAATCGGGGTCCCGTCGTTCCTGGTGGTCACGACAATATTTTCAATGTCCTGAAGCGTTTGAACGAGTCCTTCTCCCCGGATCAAATACTGCTCCTGAGCATGTTCAAGATACGCCCCACCGGCATTGGCATTGTTCTGCTCTAAGGCCTCAAATACTTGTCCAATGGCCAGGTTGTAGGACACCAGTTTCGAGGCGTCGAGTTGTACTTCATACGTTTGTAATTCCCCGCCATAGGTATTCACTTCGATCACTCCGGGAACCGACCGGAGTTGAAACGCGATATCCCAATCGAGAATCGTCCGCAACTCCATGAGCGAGTAGCCTTCCCCCTTGACCTCAAACTGGTAGATTTCTCCCAGGCCCGAAGAAATGGGGCCCATCTCCGGGGTCCCTAATCCAGGAGGGATGGCTTCGCGTGCCTGGGGCAGGCGCTCCATAATCAGACGCCGGCAAAAATAGATGTCCATGCTTTCATCAAAATAAATCGTGATGGCCGACAGACCGAAGCGCGAGACCGAACGAATGAGTTCAATCCCCGGCAAGCCAGACATGGCTGTTTCAACCGGAAATGTAATAAAACTTTCAACCTCAACGGGACCCAAGCCTGGCGCATTGGTCAGGATCTGGACTTGATTGGGGGTCACATCCGGGACGGCGTCGATGGGCAGGATGGTCATCGAATACACCCCTGACGCAATAATCAGTCCGACAAAAACCAAAATGAGAAACCGATTTCCTAACGCAAACTCGAAGATTCGATTCAGCATGGCATGGCTTTCTTTTTTCGAGGAGCGAGCATTCCTATGCACGTATTAATGGGAATGCCCTCCAAGTTTCTCTCCCAGCAGGACGGATTTAAGATAGAACGACCCATTGGTGACCACTCGTTCGCCTTCCTTCAAGCCGGTGAGAATTTCGACGTAGGGATGATCTTCAGACCCAAGGGTCACTGTCCGTTTCTCATAGGTGCCCGGCTGTTCCTCCACAAAAGCCACCGGTTGTTCTTCGATGCGTTGAATGGCATCCTGGGGAACTACGAGAACTTTTTTCTCTTTAGACCCTGAACTGGTAATGGTCGATCGGGCGAACATCCCTGGACGCAGACGACCGGCAGGGTTGGGAATCTCTACACGGGCTTCCACGGTCCGCGTGTCCGGATTCACGAGATTGCCCAGATACACCACGGCTCCCCGAAAGGTCTCTCCTGGATAGGCATCCACCGTGATACGGACATCGGCTTTCACTCGGACACTCGCCAAATCTTTTTCATAGATATCGAGGAGAATCCACACGGAGGTCAGGTCGGCAATGGTAAAAGGTTTATCCCTGGGGCTCACCATTTCTCCCGGGCTAATATGCCGTTCAATGATGGTGCCTGCCTGAGGAGCCGTAAGGGAAAAGGACGACAGAGGATGGTGCCCCCCCTTTTTCTGGATAATCCCCTGAATGTCCTCGTGAGAGAGCCCTACGAGTTCGAGGGCTTCAAACGCGGCTTGATAGGCGGCTAAGTTCTGCTGGTAGGCCCCTTGCGCGTCCAGATAATCTTTTTCTGAAGAAATTTGTTGGTCGAAAAGCCGCTTTTCCCTCTCGTAATTTGTCTTGTTCACCAGCATAGTCGTTCGGGCCTGTCGGAAAGCGGACTTTTTAGACCCCAGCTCAATGCTATCGAGTTGCGCCAGTATTTGTCCTCGTTTCACCAGGTCACCGAGTTCGGCGATGACCTTGACGGCTTTTCCCTCGATGCGTGGACTCACATGCGTGAGCTTGTACTCGTTCGGTTTAATATTGGCCGTGGCCTGAATCCCTTCTCTGATCAAACGACGTTCAACGACGGCTGTCTGGAAGGTATGACCTTCAAGCGCCTCAGGGGCAATGGTGATGTCCTCGGAGTGTCCTTCACTCCCATGTTGGCCTTCCTCGGCATGTTCGTCAGATTCACGGCCATGTTCATCGGGTTCATGCCCCTGTGCTTGTTTCGAGTCTGTCCCTTCAGTGGAGGGCGCCGGTGGACTCTCTTGGCAGCCTCCACTCGATAGCACGAACATGATGAGCCCAACTTTCCATAGTGAACTATTCATAAATTTTCCTCTTGCTTAAGGCTGTCCCCCAACCGCTTGCGCTAAGTTCGTCTGTGCTGCTCGGAATTGTCCTAGGGAATCCACATACGAAAGTTGGGCGGTGATCAGGTCATCTTGCACCACGATCAATTGCAATAACCCAATTTTCCCTTCCTGGTAGGCAATTTCGATAAACCGGAAATTATCATCGATTCGTTCGAGCACCTCAGCTTCAAACACCTCCACAGATTGACGAGCCGCTTGGTACGCTTGAAACGCGGTCTCCACTTCTCGTTCAATATTTCGCGTGACGGCGACAACTTGGTGCCGACCTCGATTGAGGTCACCACCCTGCGTCACCAATTTTCCTTGCTTCCGATCGAACAAGGGGAGGGGAATGCTGATTCCTCCGCCCACCATCTTGCTTGCTCCCTCAGGCCCCTCAGTCTCCGTTTGATAGAATCCTTGAAAGGTGGGATTCGGCACGATGAGCCGACGGGTCAAATCCATGGTGGCCTTCACTCGAGCCACTTCCCTTTTCGCCGCTATAAGATCTGGCCGCTGCGTCTGTGCACGCTGGAGTAGGTCAGGCAAGGGCACTACTTTAGGTGCATTCCGGAGGTGGCCGCTCAACTCGATCGAGCGCTCAGGCTCCCACCCCAGCAGGCGTCGGAGGTCCAGCAAGGCATTTTTGAAGGAGGCTTCGGCCACGAAGGTCTCCTTCCGCGACTGGCCATAGCGGATTTCTGCCAAGTTGGACTCCATAATAGGAGCCACGCCGGCTTTGAATCGCGCCTTTGAAGCATCGCGGATACGCAGATTTAACGTCTCGATTTTCTTCCTCAACCCAAGGCGTTTTTGCAAGGTCAGAGCTTGGTAGAAAGCGCGCATGACTTGTCCGGTGATGAGCCGTTCGCGATTCTTGACCTCGGCATCAACTCGGGCCACATTTCGCGTGGTGGCCTCTCTTCGGAGCCCACGTTGCCCGGCAATCTCCACTTCTTGAGACAGGGTGATCTGTGAATCCGTGACATTCCCCGATCCCGGATTATTGCGATTCCAAACCTGGCCATTGACGGTTGGATTAAACCGATTGAAGAGACGGGCATTTACTTCGCCCCCACGGGCCACTTCCAACTCTTGTCGGGCGGCCAGAAGATCAGGATTGCCCTCCAGCGCAGCCTTTATCGCCAGCTCGACGGTCAGCGACTCCACGGCCTTAACGGGAGGACTGTGCATGTTACACAACAGGAAAAAAAGGAATAGGCATACAAAATATTTTCGCTTCATTATGTCTGTCCCCAGTGACAGGAGATTGTAAAAATTGCCATGAAAACTCTACGAACGTTCTCCGACGACACCGACCCGTTTTCTGTCATGTTCGCCGAGCAGTGACCGAGCCTTACTCGAACAAATTTCAGACAAAAACAGTAGGGAGAACGGATTTTCCCCACTCGTGCAATTTTAGTGTGCTGATAAAGGGGTCGAGTCAGAGACTCACAACGAATTAAACGAAGAGAATTGGAGGAGCTCGAGGTGATAGGGTATTGATTACAATCGAAAATGGCGTTGCCAGCGGGGAGAGGTCAAGGGCGGAAACCACGGATAAACTCGGTGTGTCCGTTTCACACGCAACAAGCGCATCATATATGGAATACGACGCACTGTCTTCGAGAATGGGATCTATCGACGAATTGAGAACAGAAAAGCTGTAAGTCGAATGTTCAAGACCATGGGGAGGGTGAGGTGAGGAGTCAGGAGTTCCCGACGGTTCACCTGGGGAAAAAGAATCATGATGATGTCGATGATTTTCGTAGGCACAAATCGGGGTACTCGTTACAACCGTGTGGTAGGTTCCCCCATGAACATGTCCTGGCATTCCATGGGCATGATCGGCTTCCGGATGGATGTGAATGAGCGGAAGACCGATAACCCAGAGTATCAGCCATGTCCGTACGAATACATGTACCATTCTTTTTCCCAATGGACCCAACACCAAAGAAGATCGGTTTTTCATAAGATGTACTTTAGCATAGCAAAGTATGTGGAAATAGGAAATGATTAAGAATTTTCACCGACGTGCTCACCCTTGATCCCGAAGATGGCCTGGCTCACTATAACCTTGGGCTGATACTGCTGAAACTCAAAAGGTATGAAGGGCCATTGCGTCATTTCAGGCTAGCTTCCAACAGTCGAAGCAGCCAACTTTTACCCTGATGCCAACTTTCAAATTGGGAAGGCCTTCGTAAACTTGAAACAATGGGGGAAAGCCATCGTCTATTACCGGCCGATCTTAGACATTCAATATTTGAAAGAACTGGACCACCTCCACAAAATGGTTTGAGGATAATATTATCTTTAAAAGGTCCATTCGCTTAAATAACAAAGAACTGCCAGGCCAGCAGTGAAATGCCAGCCACCCACAAAATAATGATTAGGGCCGCTGCTATCCGGTTCTGAGGCAGACGGTTATGCTTTTCTGCGGTGGCCCGATGCTCGGCCATAATTCCAGGCGGCACTAGACGGATCACCAGCAAGACGCCAAGAGGCAGCAGAATCAAATCGTCAAGATAACCAATGACAGGGATAAAATCAGGGATCAGGTCAATGGGGCTTAACGCATAGGCCGCAACCAAAACGGCCACACACTTTGCATACCATGGCACCCGCGGATCGCGCGACGCCAGGTACACAGCATGAACATCCCGCTTCACCAACCCCGCCCACTGCCGCAGGCGGTTACCTATTCCTGACAAAGAATGCACTTAGCCCTTTTCTTCCAGATGGTTTTTTTCCCTCTTGACTCCGTACCATAGTACGGGGTTTATCATTTCAATATGAAGATCGGTCAAGTCGCCAAACGCGCCGGGGTTAATATCGAAACCATTCGCTTTTATGAGCGCAAGGGATTAATTATACAGCCTCCTCGTCCCAACGGAGGATATCGAGAATATCACAAAGAAACCGTGGCAAAAATTCGGTTCATAAAGCGCACCAAGGACCTAGGGTTTTCCTTAACAGAAATTGCCGAACTTCTCTCTTTGCAAACGAACCCCAAGGCCACCTGTGCGGATGTCAAACAACGCGCCAAAGCAAAAATCCTTGCCATTCAAAAACGAGTCAAAGGTCTACAGACGATGAAGCGAGCTCTTGGAAAGTTGGTTGAATCCTGTAGCGGAAGCGGCTCCCTTGATGACTGTCCGATCATTGGTTGTTTTGAAACCCATAAAGAAAAGGAGGAATCCCCATGAACACCACACGTCATATCGAGATTTTTAGTGCTGGGTGTCAGGTCTGTGAAGAAACGATCACTCTGGTTAATCAGCTTGCGTGTACCTCATGTGAAGTCACGGTTCTGGACATGAAAGAGGAGGCTGTTTCAAGCCGAGCTAAACAGCTTGCCATTCGTACGGTTCCTGCCGTGGTGGTTGACGGTCAACTGGCTGAGTGCTGTGCTGGTAATGGTCCCAGTGAGAGTGCCTTAAGGGCTGCCGGTGTCGGCACCCCCTTACAATAGTGGGAAGACTTCATGGAGGACGAGAACCCCTCAAAAGGGAAGTCAGTGAATTTATGGGTCACAACGGGAGTTGTAGGAGCGCTTGCCTCTTCCGTTTGTTGTATCACGCCCCTTGCCGTCATTCTTCTTGGGGTGACTGGACTAGGGGCGTGGACAGGGTACATTGACTATGTAGTTCTCCCCTCATTGGCTGTCTCAATTGGCCTCATTGGGTATGGTTTCCATCACCAGAAACGATGTTCGAAAGGTGGTGGGGGAAAAAAATGTGAGGAAAGGCAGAGGTAAATTAACTATATGCGGCCCAACCTACTCGTTTGGATAGAGAAAAGTCGTGCTTGCCCAATACCTGGCAAGTCTTCTATACATCCACACAATGCCAGGAGACGATTGAGGCTAAGAGCGATAATTGTTGCATCTAGGGAAGGGGAATGAAAGGACCTCCTGGAGTATCAAAATCGGGTGGAATAGGATTCTAAGAGGTTTCTTGGTATAATAAAAATCGATATGCGATTTCCCCAAAAACTTGTGGCGCTCCTTCTCATAAGCCTGTTCCTGGCGTTCAGCTTCAATGCGTATGCTTGCATGGTGCCGATTTATGGGGGCATGAAAGTCAGCCAGGGAAGTGATTGCACCACCCCTGGAGAAAAGCCAGCTTCCCAATTTTGTGATGGGTTTAAATCTCTCGCGGTCCAAGCCGGACCAGATGTTTCCTCCTCAGACCTTTCCAATTTTGTTCTTACTGGGAACATTTCTTCTCTCGTTTCGCTTCCTAAAACAACCAGTCAATTCCTCCCCGTATCTGCAGGAGGGCACCTTGGGCCTCCGAAGGATATCCTTGTCCTCATCTCAGTGTTTCGTATTTGATACCCTTCCCGCATTTCCTTTTCTCACGTAACGTTCTGATTTAGAAATTTACAAGCCAATCTTTCTGTTGTGTCAGGAAAGATTGTCGAGCCAGGCGTTCTCTATCTCCTTCTTTTTTCAAAATGGGAGAAGGGCTGGTTCGAATTGGAGAATGATATGCAACCAGGAAAAAGATATTTCGGGCAATGGTTGTTGCTCAGCAGCCTTTTACTTGGATTCCCCTCGTCTCTTTGGGCAGGGGACCAGAGTGCAAGCAAAGAAATCATACAACTTGGTCCACTCGTTGAAGAAGCCCTTCAACACAATCCGGAATTAGTGGCTGAACAAGCCCAAGTAAACGCCATGCAGGAGCGGATACCCCAAAGCAATGCTTTGGATGATCCGGAATTCACCGTTCGCCTGTGGAACACGCCGAATTCGTTGGATGTGACTCGGTCAGACAGAACCATCTACGGCCTTGCCCAACAATTTCCTTTTCCTGGCACCTTATCGCAGCAAGAACATATTGCTGAGAAAGTGATGGAACAAGCTAAACAACGCTTGGCGGGGAAGAAACGCGAAATTATTGCGGCAGTGAAGGTGGCGTACTATGAACTGTTTTATGCCCACCAAGCTATTGAAATTCATCATCAGGAGGTCACACGTCTCAAACAGTTTTTTGAAGCGGCGACAGCTAAGTTCCGTGTCGGAAAAGGAACCCAAGTCGATGTGCTGAAAGCTCAGGTCGAACAGTCGAAATGGTTTCAACACCTTCCGATTCTTGAACAGCAACAGGAAACGGCACGGGCTCACCTCAACACAATTCTCAATCGTGAGCCCCTTGCGCCGTTGGGGCTTCCTGTAGCACCCGTAGGTGAGTCCAGGGCTCTTCCTCTGGAACATCTCCAGAAGCAAGCCCTTCAGCAACGACCCGAAATCCTGGAATCCGCTCTCGCTGTTGAGCAATTCGACTCCACTATCAAACTGGCAAAACTTCAGACCTATCCCCATCTTCGGGTCGAGGTACAGCGTTGGCAGAACCGCAATGCGGATGATGGATTCGGAGGCATTGCCTCCATCAATCTTCCGTTTTCGTTCTGGACAAAACCCAAATATGACGCTGGCGTGCGAGAAGCTATGGCGCACCGAGAAGTCGCCCAATTTAAAAAACGGACGTTGGAAAATCAGACACGCTTCCAAGTTCAAGACCTCGTGGCACAAATACAGGCCAAGAGAAAAATTCTGGACCTGTATAAAACCACCGTTCTGCCCCAGGCCAAGCTCACGTTAAAGGCTGCGATAGCCGGGTATCGCACTGATCGTAATGACTTTTTGGATCTCATTGCCGCTGATCGTGCCTGGCTCACCTATCAGCTGGAATTTGTCCGAACGGTGGTTGATTGGGAACAGGTGCGGGCAAAACTGGAACAAGTCGTCGGGACCGAATTGTAAAAAGGGAAGGTGTGTTCATGAAGATACCACTACACTCACTGAGCCGGGTCCATTGTGTTGCAATTGCCGTGGGAATGATCCTCATAGTTGGCGGTGGTTGGTGGATAAACAAGAAGCTTTCGCCACAAGCCCAGCCAGCGCTCTTAGAGGTTTCTCCTCCTGCCTCCCAGACCATGAAGGAAATGCCAGCGATGGCAATGAAGGCCATGTCCGGGCCTACTGAAATGGAGTCTGCACAGGCCTCGCCAGTGGTGTCCCCTCTCAGACAACAAATGATTGGGATACAAACGGCCCTGGTGAAAAAACGCCCCCTTTCAACGACGGTTCGAGCAGTCAGCCGTGTTACCTATAACGAACAGCGCATTGCGCATGTGAATCTTCGGATTTCCGGTTGGATCGAAGAACTCTACGTGGATTTCGCCGGAAAACTCGTTCAACAAGGTCAGCCGCTCTTTACCCTCTACAGCCCTGAGCTCGTGGCTACACAGGAGGAATATCTTTTGGCCTTGCAGGCGTTTGATGACAGTCAACTGAGTCCGCTCCCTGACGTTCATCACCAAGCCCAACAAATCCTTGATGCCGCCCGCGATCGGTTACGACTGTGGACCTTTACAGATGCCCAGATTGAGAAATTGGAGTTTCGTGAAACCCCAACAAGATCCGTGACGATCTATTCCCCCATGAAGGGCTATGTGATCGACAAAACCGCGTTTCAGGGCATGTTCGTCAAACCTGAGATGACGATGTATACGATTGCGGATCTTTCCACGATCTGGGTCCAGGCTGAAATCTATGAGTATGAATTGCCTTTTATTCAAGTCGGACAGTCAGCGATGCTCACTTTGGAAGCCTTCCCTGGAGAAACATTTTCCGGCCGTGTGACCTATGTCTACCCCTATCTCAACAAAGAAGCCCGCACCGTGCAGGTACGATTGGAATTCCCTAATCCGCACATTCGGTTGAAACCTGACATGTATGGCACGACGGTCATTGAGATAGATCGAGGTCCCCGTTTAGCCGTACCGGATCAGGCCGTGCTTGACTCCGGGTTGAGGCAGATTGTGTACGTGACACATGAGCAAGGTATGTTTGAACCGCGGGAAGTCACGCTCGGGGCAAAGGTTGGTTCCTTCTTCGAGGTGGCCCACGGGTTGAAAGAAGGTGAGCGCATCGTCACGTCGGGCACCTTTTTATTGGATTCCGAAAGTCGCCTCATGTCCACGAGTAACATGATGGGAGCGTTGGGGATGGGCGGGGTCAAAATGGAACAGGCACAGATGGGCGAGATGGATATGGGAAGCATGGAAATGAGTGGGATGAATGAAAAGAAGTCTATGAAATCGGAAGAGGGTAAAGACTCCAATGATTGAACGAATTATTGGGTGGAGCGCCCGTAATGGTTTTCTGGTGGGGGTACTGGTTCTCTTCCTCATGGGCTGGGGGATCTGGGTTGTGGATCGAACTCCACTTGATGCGTTGCCTGATCTATCCGATGTCCAGGTGATTGTGTTCACCGAATGGCCAGGACGCAGCCCTGACCTGGTTGAAGATCAAATCACCTATCCCCTCGTGACATCGATGTTGGGAGCCCCGCGCATCAAATATGTTCGCGGACAATCCTTTCTCGGGCTCTCCTTTGTCTACATTGTGTTTCAAGATGGAACCGACATGTACTGGGCACGAAGTCGTGTCGTTGAATATCTGCAAGGCGTGGGGGACAAGTTACCCGAGGGCGTCTCGCCGACGCTCGGCCCGGATGCCACGGGGGTGGGCTGGGTCTTTCAATATGCCTTGGTAGATGACACGGGCCAACAGAGTTTAGCTGATCTGCGATCGTTTCAGGACTGGTCTTTGCGGTATTGGTTGCAAAGCGTGCCCGGCGTGGCTGAGGTGGCGTCGATTGGCGGGTTCGTGAAGCAGTATCAGGTTCAAGTCGATCCCGTGAAACTTGAAGGATATGGCATTGGCCTTTCTGAGGTTATTCGGGCTGTCCGCCGCAGTAACAACGAAGTCGGAGGACGGGTGATTGAGGCCAGCGAACGGGAATACATGGTACGAGGACGGGGCTATATCACATCGCTCGATGATCTCCGCGTGATCCCAGTCGGCACGGATCAACAGGGAACACCGATTACCGTCCGGGATGTCGCGCATGTCACCATCGGTCCGGATATTCGGCGAGGTATCGCGGAGTTGGATGGCACAGGAGAAGTGGTTGGCGGCATCGTGATCATGCGATACGGCGAAAATGCGTTGGCGGTCATTGACCGGGTAAAACAGAAATTACAAGACATGGGCCCGTCGATTCCCGAAGGCATTCGAGTAGTTCCCGTGTATGATCGGTCGGACCTGATATTACGAGCCATTGCCACGTTAAAGGAAAAGCTCGTCGAGATCATCGTGGTGGTCAGCCTGGTCAGTCTGCTCTTTCTCTTTCACATTCGGTCAGCCTTCGTCCCGATACTTCTGGTCCCAGTGTCCGTGTTGCTCTCGTTCATTGCCATGTATTACCTGGGGATTAGCTCGAATGTGATGTCTCTGTCGGGCATCGCGATCGCCATTGGGGCCATGGTCGACGCCGTCATCGTCATGGTGGAAAATGCGCATCGCCGATTAGAAGAGTGGGAGCAACAGGGCCGAAGAGGGTCCCGAGAGGAGATTATTATTCGGGCAGCCCAAGAAGTAGGCAAGCCCCTCTTTTTTTCTTTACTGATTATCACCGTCTCGTTCCTGCCCATATTCACCTTGGAAGCACAGGAAGGTCGGCTGTTTAAACCCCTTGCCTATACCAAAACGTTTGCCATGTTTTTTGCGGCTCTGGTCTCGATCACCCTGGCTCCTTTATTGATGTGCTGGTTTATTCGTGGGCGGATCACCTCAGAACGTCGAAATCCTGTGAACCGCTTTCTTATTTGGATCTATACTCCCATGGTCAAGACGGTGTTGCGATTCAGATGGCTCGTCGTGGGATTGGCAATTGGGGGTGTGATCATGACCTGGCCTCTCTACGAAAAACTCGGGGCGGAATTCATGCCCCCGCTGAACGAAGGCACCATATTGTTTATGCCTACAACCCTTCCAGGTCTGCCTATCCAGAAAGCCAGCCAGATTCTTCAAACCCAGGATCGATTGTTAAAGGAGTTTCCCGAGGTCGATCGGGTGTTTGGGAAGATGGGCCGGGCACGCACCGCCACGGACCCGGCCCCATTAAATATGGCTGAGACCCTGGTGACACTCAAACCACAGAAAGATTGGCGACCGGGGATGACGTGGGACAAGCTCATTGCGGAAATGGACCAGCGGGTCAACATGCCCGGCATGCCGAACATTTGGTGGATGCCCATTCAAACCCGAACGGAGATGCTTGCCACCGGCATCCGAAGCAGCCTGGGAATTAAAATCTTAGGACCACAGTTTCAGGAACTGGAACGGTTGGGCTTACAGATTGAAGGCCTCCTTCAATCCCTTAACGGAACACGGAGTGCGTATGCCGAGCGGGTCACTGGAGGATACTATGTGGACATCGACGTGAATCGTGTGGCGGCAGCCCGATACGGATTGACCGTGGCCGATGTGCAAGATGTCATCGAATCGGCCATTGGCGGAAAAAATATTACCTGGACGGTAGAAGGCCGTGAACGCTATCCCATTAATGTTCGCTATCCTCGCGAATTGCGTCAGGATGTTGATGCCCTCAAGCGTGTGCTCGTGACGACTCCTAAAGGAGAACATATTCCCCTCGCACAGCTGGCCCACATCTCCAAAACTACTGGTCCGCCATCCATTCGGGATGAGAACGGGTCCCTTGCCAGTATTGTCTTTGTCGATGTATCAGGAACAGACCTAGGGAGCTATGTCGAGAAAGCCAAGGTCCTGGTTCAAAAGCACGTCAACCTTCCTGCTGGGTATTCCTTGCAATGGGCGGGACAATATCAATATCTAGAACGGGCACAGCAACAACTTCAGATCGTCATTCCCTTAACACTCTTTCTTATTTTTGTCTTGCTGTACCTCAATTTCAGGTCTCTACCACGATGCCTCCTGGTCCTGCTCTCGATTCCGTTTTCCTTGGTCGGAGCCATTTGGTACCTGAATTTTCTGGGATACCATCTCAGCGTGGCTGTGTGGGTAGGGCTTATTGCCTTGGCGGGTGTGGCGGCAGAAACCGGAGTGATTATGATCATGTTTTTGGATGAAGCCTGTGCCAGGCGACAAAAGGAAAATCGACTTCAATCGTTCGCCGATCTTCGTGATGCCGTGATCGAGGGTGCGGTGCTACGCGTACGGCCAAAAATCATGACGGCTTCCGCGATCTTTTTGGGTTTACTCCCGATTATGTGGAGCCACGGGACCGGAGCCGATGTCATGAAACGCATTGCGGCTCCCATGATTGGGGGAATGGTGACCGCCACTATTCTCACGCTATTGGTTGTTCCATCTTTGTATTTAATCTGGAGAAAGAGAGAGTTAAAACTCCATGTCAGAAAATATTAAGAAGTGCCGTGCCTGCCTATTTAGGAACAGCAACCCTCTTAAATGGTCTGCGTGTTCCTGTGAAAGCGCTATGAAGCGCTCTGCTTGACAGTGGGTCATATATCCATGTATCTAGAAATATGGATATTGAACAGAGCGCGATTGTATTTGACGCCTTGTCTCAGGAAACGCGCCTGAGAGCCTTTCGCTTGCTGGTCCAAGCCGGGCCCGATGGGCTTCCGGCTGGAGCCATTAGTGAAGAGCTTGGCACGCCACAGAACACACTTTCCTTCCACCTGAACCACCTCTCCCATGCGGGTATTGTCAGTTCACGCCGTGAAGGGCGATCCATTATTTACCTCGCTAATTTTGACATGGTGAGTGATTTAATCGCTTTCCTGGTCAAAGACTGTTGCAGTCGAGACGTGGCCAATATTCGCAAGGATAAAAAGAAGGGGTGTTCGATTATTGAACTGGCCGATTGTTGCACTCCGAAGAATACAGCTCTTGCGAATGGCTAATGCACTCCAAAAGGTGTTGTTTGTCTGTACTGGCAATTCCTGCCGTTCGATTATGGCTGAGATGTTACTCAATCATCTTGGTGAGGGACGTTACCAAGCTTTCAGCGCCGGAAGTTGTCCGACAGGAAAAGTGAATCCCCAATCCATTGCCACATTGAAACGTCATGGGATTAAACCAGGAGAGCCGCGCAGTAAGTCATGGGATGAGTTTTCTGAGAAAAATTTTGATCTGGTCGTGACGGTATGCGATCAAGCGGCAGGTGAAACATGCCCTCTCTTACCGGGCAATCCCAAAAAACTACACTGGAGCACCCCTGATCCCGCCCAAGCCTCAGGCACCGAGGAACAAATCAACACAGCCTTTGACGAAGCGTTTCACTTGCTTAAAACCCGTATTGAAAAAGAACTTTTGTCATGAGTGAACAATCTCCCCTTGGTCTGTTTGGGCGATATTTAAGCCTTTGGGTTGGGCTATGTATCCTGACGGGGATCGGGTTGGGCACGGCTCTTCCCTCACTCTTCCAGTTCATTGCTGACCTTGAATATGCCAATGTCAATTTCGTGGTCGCGGTTCTTATCTGGGTGATGATTTACCCGATGATGACGCAGGTGGATTTTTCTAGTCTAAATGACCTCGGGCGCAGACCGCGCGGCCTGTGTATCACGCTGGTGGTCAACTGGCTGATTAAACCCTTTTCAATGGCCGCGTTGGGTATTGTGTTCTTTAAACATGTGTTTGCAGGTTTAGTGGAGCCTCAAACCGCCAAAGAATACATTGCCGGAATAATTCTGCTGGGTGTTGCGCCCTGTACGGCGATGGTATTTGTGTGGAGCCAGCTCACGCGGGGTGATGCTGGCTATACCCTGGTGCAGGTGTCCATCAATGACCTCATCATGGTCTTTGCGTTTGCCCCCATAGCGGCATTTTTGCTCGGTATAACCGATATTGTCGTGCCGTGGGAAACCCTCGTGTTATCAGTGGTGCTGTATGTCGTGATTCCGCTGGTGGCTGGCTATATCACCCGTAACCTCCTTGTCAAAAATGATCATAACGGAGAAACCTTAAAACGCTTTGCACACCATCTTGAACCCTATTCATTTATTGGTCTGCTGGCGACGGTAATTTTGCTGTTTGGCTTTCAGGCGCAGACCATTCTTGACCAACCGTTTGTCATCGGACTCATTGCGGTACCCTTACTCATACAGAGCTACGGTATATTTGTTATTGCCTATGGTTGGTCGTATCTGTGGAACGTCCCACACAACATCGCCGCTCCGGCAGCATTGATTGGAACCTCGAATTTCTTTGAATTAGCCGTGGCCGTCGCCATCAGTTTATTTGGTCTCCATTCCGGTGCGGCGTTGGCAACGGTCGTCGGGGTCTTGGTTGAAGTGCCTGTGATGCTGTCACTGGTGGCTTTTGCCAATAGGACCAAGGGACATTTTATTCAAACAAAATTGCCATGTACTATATAAGATGTATCCGTTAGACATATAATTCTATAATGTCCGCTCTTGGCTGATAACCGCCAGGTTAAGCGTAGAGTCGAATGTCTGATTTTACAAAAATCGTCAACTATCTGGACTTTATCTGTTCGGTCAGATACGGACCACTACAGTGTAATATGAGATCTTTAGATCTTGGCAAGAATTGTGTTTTCACTAAGCACGCTTCTCTATACTGAGTTCACAGTCTACACGTGGATTTTCCCTATCTACATGTTTGTATAAATGAATTTCCGTAACGCGATTGTCATTGATACCCAGCGCTTCGCAGATTCCATCCTGAATAATCTTCAACCCTCCGTCTAGATCTCGTTTGAGTAGCGTACGGAAGTAAAAGTGAAGTGTGACCACAATAGGGTGAAATTTTGGATATCGGGAAACAATTTGAGTCTTTTGACAATGCAGCATGATGTGTGTGCTGATTGTCGCTTTATAGTCGCGACCAGTCTTGGATAAGACTCGTCGGCCGCGAACAGTCGCATATTGGTGATTGATCGACGGCGGGAGTGGAAGGGATATGGCGAGAGTCATGACGCCTCCGAATCTCTAATGTTAGGCCAGTAAATTTGAGATTGATGGTGTGGAGAGTCAAAATAAGGCGATTACATCCGAACCGGCATGAGCACGTGTGTCCAGGACGGATCTTCGGGTGAGATCATGACACAGGGAGATGTCGGTGAATCCACTGACCATTCGATCTGTTCTGCCTCTGTCGTTCCTAATCCTTCCAATAACATCTTTCCATTAAATCCGAGGGTTGTTGCATTCATGTCAATTTTGGCATCGACGGGTTCGTGCGCTTCGCCAATATATGTATTCACGGTGGAGAGCACGATTTCTGAGTCATTGACCTCAATGGTAATAGGATGTGACATGGGATCACTGATGCTCTCCATGCGGCGTAGTGCCCCGATCAAGGAGGATCGTGAACACGTGATCGTCGGACGTTCATGGGGAGGAATGATCTTTGTGTAGTCAGGAAATGCACCGGAGAGATTTTGTGTCCGGACTTCACTGTTTGGAAACCCGAATATCCACGTAGGATCCGTGAGTGTGATGGAGACGGTTGTCTCTTCAGTGATCTGATAGGCGATTTCGATTAGCAGACTGATCTGCCCCCAGTGATTAGGCCATCTGGTGTGCGATGAATTCCCTCGTCTCAGGGACTGGTGGCCGATATCCCAGCGCACTATGTGGGCGATACGTATTGTACTGCCTGCGCCATCGTTCAAGCATAATCTGGGCCTCTCGCAGCGTGAAAAATATCTCTCCGTTCAGCAATTCATCTCGTAGCTTTCCGTTGAAAGATTCCACATACCCATTCTCCCAGGGGCTCCCCGGTTCAATAAATAATGGGCTGACTTCTAACTGCTGATACCACGCCCGCAAGGCATGGGCGATAAACTCTGGGCCATTGTCGGACCGAATATACGCCGGACACCCATGCTGGAGAAACAAGCGGCCCAAGACCTCTTGGACACTCTGCGAGGTGAGCCGTCGTTGTACTTCAATGGCTAAACACTCACGGCTATATTCATCCAGCACCACCAACATCTTCAAGGGACGACTATCCTGCGTGCGATCCATGACAAAGTCGTAGGACCAGACATGGTGCGGATACGCTGGCCGTTTCCGGACACACGACCCGTTCGCCAACCAGAGACGCGCCCGTTTGGGCTGTTTCTGTGGCACTTTCAATCCTTCCTGCCGCCAAATCCGTTCCACTCGTTTGTGATTCACCGTCCAGCCTTCCCGCTGTAACAGCGCGGCAATCCGTCGATAACCATACCGGCTATAAGTTCGAGCCAATTCGATGATGCGTGTGCGTAATGATTCTTCATCTTTAAAACGATGCCCCACATACTGGTGCGTGGCCCGACAGTGCTGGAGGGTGCGGCAGGCCCGGCGTTCCGACACCGCAAACTTCTGCTGTACGTGCACCACGGCTTCACGGCGTCGGGCCGGGCTTAGAAGTTTCCCTCCGCAACTTCCTCCAAGATGGCTTTATCAAGAGCCAAGTCGGCCACCAATTTCTTGAGTCGAGTATTCTCCTGCTCCAAGCCCTTCAACCGCTTGGCCTGATCCACGCGAAGTCCCCCGTACTCCCGTTTCCATCGATAGTAGGTTTGTTCACAGACCCCTAGCTTCCGACAGACGTCCTGGACCGACGCCCCTTTGCCTGTCTCAATTTCAACGGTGCGAAGATGCGTAATAATGCCCTCTGGGGTAAACCGTTTCCGTCCCATGCCTCCTCCTTTCTCCAGATCTCCAAAATCCTAGCTCGAAATCTGGTCTAGTTTGAAGGGGGCAGGTCAAGACGGGCTGTCCGTTTGGGAATCAGTGCAGTGAGAACTTCGTTAGGCTTCGTGACCCACGACCCGGTTTCCTGCTTCATACGGGTCAGACGCTGACCATCTGTGCCAATGGTAATCAAGGTAGGTGTGGCCGTGGGAAGTATTTGGACTTGAATGGCTTGTAAGCGGTAGCGTCCATTCTCTTTCGCGACAGAGGACAGCACAGGATGGAACATTGCGGAGAGCACGTTAATGGGAAGTGTGAGCTGTGGTGATGGCCCAGCAGGATGTGGGGGCGCTAAGACGCTCCAGTCGGAGGAAATGAGCGGGAAGCGTAATCGGCTGGACTCCGCGTTAAGGTGAATCGTGTCTTTTTTCGTTGTGATCGCGACTGTTATGGTCTTTTGAGAAAGGGCTTTCAGGAAATCGAGCAGAAGGTCGAACGGGAGTATTGCGTGACCGGCCTTGAGAATAGAGGCAGGGAGGGAAAGACAACAATGTTGATCATGCGTCGTGGCGCGAAGTTCAAGGTGATCGGGCTTGGTGGAGAGTCCAACCGCATAGTGGAGGGCATGATGATCAGAGTTACGCTTCTCCAGAATGTGTGCAAAGAGTTGGAGTGTTTTAACCAAACTCGCACGAGGACAGGTGAAGTTCATGAGTGATCTCCTATGAGGCGATGATCAACAGGTCTGTGTTGCTGTCGGCTGAAGCCCGGAGAAGATGAACGGGTCTTTGAGAGAGCCGTGTTACGATACTGTGGATTCAGGCGGAAAGATCGCTTTTAACGTCAGCAGAAATTTGGAAGTCATCTGGAGAGAGCCGGAGCAAGACAGTGAGCGGGTCTCAGCGGTTGTCACACCTGTGACTTCAAGCTCAAATGTACTCGCCAGATTTCGGATCAGTGTTTCTTCAACGTGTTGCGCAATCGGTGTTTCCTCAACACCGGTATCGCTCTTGAGTGGAATCGACACCTGAATATGAGGCATGCCTGATTCCGAGAACGGTCCTTTTCGCAGGCTTGACGGGTCAATGAGATCGGGCGATACCTGAACGTCTTCTTCTTGTTCTATTGATGGGTGAGTCGTTGATGGAAAATCGTGGACTAATCCGAGGACATGACGATGCATCGGGAGAAAGCGAATGACGACGGTGGTCAATCGATCTTCGACCATCAGTGAATAAGTCCCGATAACGGGTTGTTGGAGTCGCTCAGCGTCAAGCACGGCCAGATACACGTGTTCACCGAGATCACCGGGCAGGACTTTCTGTATAGATGTACCGAGGAATTTCGAGGCGTCCTTAAAGTGTGGGACATTGGGATCAGGATAGCAATAGTCGACATAGACACCGGGGTTGTTCCACAAGAAGAGTTTCGTGGGGACGGAAGTGCCCCATTGGGTTTCGTCAAAAACTTGCTGCCATGAACACGCAAAATGGTATGGCGTTGTTGATGAATCTTCAGACTTAGGCATAGCTTGTCCCTTGTTTTCTTCTATACATATGTACGTGGAGGAACGATCTGACGGCAATCCCTCATGAGAGGGGGGTCAGGTCAACTAGGCAACGAGTGTCTATGGGCCTTTGGGTCCAGTAGAGGAGCATGCACGTTGTTGATGTGCTGAGCAGACAGCAGAGGACGTAGAGAGTCTTGGTCCACTTGCGTAAAGAGCTGTTATCGAGAGGTGGTGCGCTGGTGGTGTGTTGGGCCGGGGACATGAGCGGGATCATGTCGAACGCCGGTGTAGTCAAGGATGAGGGGATCTAGCCCTTTGGGATAGCGGCGAAGAAGCTTTGCCAGATCTTTCACGCGTGCTTGCGTATGGATGCGGACGTCGATCGCCGGAATACCGAAGGACGTGATCATCTGAATGGCTTCTTGTTGAGCTCGTGGTCCGCGATCAGCCTTACGGTCGTTGTCGAGCACGACATAGACGGCTGGCGGTTGGAGTTGAGAAAGAAAAGATGGAAGCTGCGGCAGCATGGGCAATCCATTCAGTGCCAGCAGACTGAATCGCGGACCAAAGAGTGCGTCGCCGGCAAGACAATCAAAAATGCTTTCGGTCAAGAGAATGGGTTGATGTGATCGTGAGAGCATCCAGAGCGTTTTCTGAGGAGACCGGGTGCGACGTTGGAGGTGACGAGGGATCGAACCAAGAGCTCGACATTCCAACCCTTGAAGGGTGCTTACGTCGGCGGTGGGAAAGGGAAGGGCCACGTAAGGTCGGCGGAAGTGCGGTCTCTGCGGATCGGGTTGTAAGAGAAGCCACACCGCGCCAAGTTGTTCATACCATGGCAGACGGTGCTGCGCGAACAAGCGTTGGAGAGCACGCGTCCGCTCGGGAGTCATCGCATCGCGAGCTCGTGTGTACCGTTGTCGGATGTTGGCGATTTGTTGCTTGATGCTTTTTTTCTCAATCCTTGAGGACTGTTGTCTTGTGGGGTGTTGGGGTAAAGGTTGATTAAGTATTTCTTGAATAGCCTGGCGGAATGACATCTGTCGTTGTCGTCTGACAAAGTCGATGATGTCACCTCGTTCCTTCGTCCCAAAGTCATGCCAAAACCAACCTTTCTCCAACTGGGAGACAGAAAACGAAGGATCGGTATCATCCCGCAAGGGTGAATGAAAGAGGGCACGAGTTGATGTTCGTGAGACTGGTTGAAATCCGTGTTGGACGAGATAATCAACGAGATTAATCTGTCGGGCTCGTGCGATTTCATGGTTTGTGATTCGTGGATTCATCATGTTTGCGTCGCTAACATAAGTTGATTGTCGCCCCGTGAGACGTGTGTTATTGGCTGACTATCTTTTTACCATTCGATGATGGGTGAGTTGTTAGCTCGCCATGGCGGATTGAGGAGAGCGGGGCTCTTGTTCAGTATCTTCTCCATCGTCTTCCAAGGTAATGAGTCGAGAGGGAGGGTTGATCAAGAGCTGATCCAATTGGGTTTTGATGTCGTCGAGGCCCTTTCGAATCGAGACAGAGAGCGTCTCGTTCTGTTTGAGCGTGGTGGCAGTGACCCCGTTCAGGAGCTTTTTGGATTGTTTCACGAGTTCGTGGAGTTCATCATCTTGTCCGAGGTTTCGTGCGTCAAAGCGATTGAGAAAATCCATAAGGTTGGTGACCGTGGATGCGCGAAACGTTTTACGTTGGCCTAAGGGATCAGGCGTCAATCGAGTCACGAGGTGGGTGACTAAATCCCTCATTGCGGCTCGTAAGGTATTTTGGATTTCTTGGATCATTTCACTGACTTTACTGGCGGCTTGGGCTTTTTCACGGGCAAAAACTTGGGCATTGATGGTTTCGAGCACGGACGGGAGATCAAAGCTGAGGTACTGGCAGCTCACAGCGAACTCCTTCTTTACGTCTTCTACTGGTGGGTAGTCGTCGGTCTTGAAATACGTTCCGAGGCGTAACAGAGCTTCTTGCGTACGGAGGGGGTAGACATCACAAAAGGTCTTAACGAGACTTTCGCGCTGGCTCTGGTACTTCGTGAGAAGATCATCTAATTCGTGGACCAACTTGGCAGGGACCAACGCCATCCCTTTGCACAGCGAAGAGGGCAGCGCAATGTGAAAGATGCGCCGACGAGTTTGATTATCGAGTCGGGTAATGGCTTGATACTCTGGACAATCTAAAATGCGTTTGGTCACGCCGATCAGGCTCGCATCCGCTGTGATGGGAAAGGAGGAGGTTTCGATTTTTCGGCGAATGCCAAACTTATGAACCGAGTATAAGAGTAAGACGGCGTTGTTGAGGAGATCGGAAAAAGGAGAGCGAGTAATGATTTCAGATGGTGACGTATCAGTCATAATAGACTCCTTGGGTTGACGAGCACTCAGATGGCGAGTGCTGAGGGGACGTTGGTGATCTGTTTAGTCAGGTAAGGTGATGGTGCGAGATCGTGTCTCGTTGGTGCTGACCGCACGATCCTCGAATCGATAGGGACCTGGGTGGTTGGCGCAGAGAAACCGTCCGCTGGCTTGATGGCGAAGTTGTTTGATCTGTTCCGCGGTGCTTTGTGCGATCGGGACGATGTAATTTGCAGCTTCACTCACGGAACAGTTGAGTCGCCAAGCTAGGTCGCAACATTGTCGGATCTCCGAACCGGTCCAGCCGTTATCATCAGGGATCGCGGATTCACCGAGTTGATACTGGGAGAGGTAAATCCGCCAGATGGATTGTCGTTCTTCAGCAGAAGGGAGGTCGAAGTACATAATGCCAAGCGTGAACCGTCTGCGCAATTCTGGTGATAGGGCTTGTAGCGAGTTGCAGGTAGCCAGAAACAGTGACGTGTCGTCGGAGATAGTCGAGATGACTTTAAACGCTTGACGCAGATTGGATTCGCTCGATCCCACCAATGAATCTTTCATGCCTCCTAAATCCAGCACAATGGTGGGAATATTGGCTTCATTGCCGGCAGCCTTGGCGACCAGCGACTTACTCGTTCCTGGTGGACCCACAAACAACATACCGGTGGCGTTGGTATTTTGCATATAGGTCAACAGCATCCCGTGATAGGCTTGGGCGATACCGCTGGTATCTTGTTCACGCCCCGCTGCTCCGGCCATGGCTTTCTCGATTTCATCCACAAAGACAATTGTTCGAGGTGGGGCGTTTCCGTTTAGGAGGCGTGAGATGAATAGCTTGATGGCCTCGACACCTCCTATATCTGCGAAACGCTCAGGTCCATTCCAGACACTTAATCCAGGCGTCGCTTCAATGAGTTGACGTTTGCGGTCCCATAAGCGGGTTAAGTCCACACCTTTTTTGGTGAGACACATCGCTGTGACCTGTTCAGCAGAAAAAGACGCAAGTCCGCGTACGGCGTCGACCGCTTGGCTCAGTGTGGTGGGATCCGGCTCTTGTAAGTTGGCTGCAGCGTACTGGTCATGGATGATCCCCTGTAGGCTTTCTGGAGTTGGAAGTGGCTCGTCAATGACAATAATGTCTTGTTTCAGCTCTTCGGGGATCGTGAAGGAAGGAGCCAGAAGAATAAGTATGCGTTGGTTCTGTTTGAATTGGTCTCGTAGATTCCAAATAGCTTGTGCGACACCTTCAAGATGAATGAACCGGTGTGCATTTTGAAAAAATACGATGCTTCCAGTTGGAAATTTTTGAGCAATCGATAAAGCATCTTGCGGTCGAATGGTCGCGAAGACATCATTGCCTTCAGTCGCCTGAGTGATCACCTCTGTCCCTGCTGAATTGTAAGCGATGATCCCATTGACGACATCCCATTTGAGAACAGGAGTTGTGTGGTCTGTTTGAATGGTCAGACTAGACAAGATCGTTCTGATGCAATGGGCTGGGTCGGGTGTCGTTACGGCAATTAGCGGAACAGAGACGCGTCGTGCGGCGCGTATTTGTTTGAGCCATAATGGCACGGATGATGAGGACATGAGGAGTCTCCTTTGAAAATGACCAAGGTTGAACTGAGTGAAAGCGATTGGGGAAGAGAAGGGTGACTCGTTAGCGTAGATGCTTAACGGGAGGTTGAGACTTCGATCAGTGTTCGTAATCGTTGGCCAGTTTGTATAAAGCGCTGATGGTTTCGGTCACGATATGCTGTGTCAAAATCGTTAAACATGGCTTTAATGGTGGGAAGGCGGTGATCGTTAGGCTCAATGTTCGTTGTGAGTTTCGCGACGAGTGACCACCGCCCGATCCATGGGTCATCAGTAGGTTTCGATGGAGGAGAAGGCATAAGATGTTCCACTGGTAGATGTTGTGGCAATTTTTTGTCGTGGTTCTTGAATGACGACGAACGCGCGACGGTTGATGGTGTGACATAATGTGTTGTCGTGATCACAGATCGGCTTGGCTTCACCATAGGAGAGTGTTTCGATTCGTGATTGTTCAATCCCCAAGTCGCTAAGATATTCTTTCACAGACGTCGCCCGTTTATGGCCGAGTGTCATATTGTAGGCGTGCGTGCCGCGGAGATCCGCATGGCCTTCGATGAGGAGTGAATTCTTCGGGTCTTTTCTGAGCCAGTCCGATGCATCATTGAGGGTTTCTTGACCATGTTCAGTGAGGAAATACTGATCGTAGTCAAACAAGACTAGTGGCACGTATTTGCCCCCGGGCCACATGTGCGAAGCAGCGGGGCCAACCTGTATCGCTGAGTTTTCTGCTAGTGGCTGGTTACCATTATTATTGGGGTCCGTGGAGGCAAATTTCGAAAGCAGTTCTTTCCAAAAGTCTGGTTTCTCGCGGTATGGTTCAGGTCTGGTTTCGATGTCTCGAGTGGGTGTGAACGTAATAATCGTTTCTTCTTCGATCGGTTCTTCGGTCACCGTTAGGGTGTTGAGAGAATTGGTCGGATCCGTTGATGAAGAGTCATCAGTGCCTGCAGTGAACTCTTCTCCACTGCTTTTGACTGAGAGGCTTTGGCACCCAGTCATCGACGAAACAAAACACACAAGCAAGAAAAGGAGTAGGAACCTCATGACGGACCTCCTTGGGAAATAGCCATAGAACAATCGTACAGGTGACTATTGTGGTACTACGCTCCCAAGGAAGGTCGGGAACAGAGGATGGTGATAAGGGTAACGCGGGTATGGGTACGCATTCTCTAATCCATACTTTGTTACGTCTAATGAAATATATACACTCTTTTATGAACATCCGGTTGTGGAACCACACCCAACGCATTTGAGGCAGCTGCCATTACGAACCAGAGTGAAATTCCGACATTCCGGACAGGGATCACCTTCGTAGCCTGACTGACGCGCTTGGGTGAGGGCCTGAATCTCGGGATGATCGTTCATGGAAGGCGCCTCGTCAAATTGAGGGGAGTGCTGCTGATGGCTGATCGACGGGAGGGATGACCGTGACGAGGTGACAAAATCGCTGCGAAGATCGTCGGGCGGGACATGCGCGAGATCGTGCCGATCGAGATAGGTGATGGCGAGTTCTCGGAAAATATAATCAATCATGGAAGTGGACATTTTGATTCGCGGGTTTAATCTCACCGGGCCGTTGGGTTCAAAGCGCGTATGCACAAAGGCATCGACAAATTCTTCTAAGGGAACACCGTGTTGGAGGCCCAGTGAGATGGCGATCGCAAAGCAGTTCATGAGACTCCGGAACGCGGCGCCTTCTTTATGCATATCGACAAAAATTTCGCCGAGTGTTCCGTCTTGGTATTCTCCCGTTCTCAAATAGACTTTATGGCCTCCGACCACGGCCTTTTGCGTATATCCCTGCCGGCGGGTGGGTAATGTCCTTCGGTTGGCGAGGTACTGGGTAGTCACATGGGAGGCGGTGGCTTCGACGGTGTCGTGGATTGGTGTTGATTCCTGAAGCATGCGGGTATCCGTGGTTGAGGTGGAAAGAGGTTGACTGAGTTTTGAGCCATCGCGATACAGGGCCACCGCTTTGAGCATGGACTGCCAGCTTAAGAGATACGCCTCTTTTACGGCCTCGACCGTTGATTCTGAGGGCAGATTGATAGTCTTACTAATGGCGCCACTGATGAAGGGTTGAGCCGCGGCCATCATTCGGATGTGTGCCGGCACGGGAATGTATCGTTGCCCCATACGTCCACACCGGTTGGCACAATCAAAGACGGAGAGATGTTCGGGTTTCAAGTGTGGGGCACCCTCGACCGTCATCGTGCCGCAACAGTAGTTAGTGGCGGCGGAAATCTCCTCTTGAGAGAATCCTAACGCGTGCAACATGTTGAAATGTGGGTCAGCCAATTGGCGCTCGGTGAAGTGAAGTTGCTCCTTGCAAAAATCTTCCCCCACCGTCCAGATGTTAAGGGCAAAATGGAGGTCAAAGGCGCCCTCAAGTGCCGCTTCAATGCGCTCCAGTGCGGGTTTGTCAAACCCCTTCGCACCAAGTCGTTCATGATCAATGCATGGGGCTCCCCGCAACGTGCGTGTGCCCGTCGCATACGTGACGATATCGTGAATCTGTGAGTCAGAGTAGCCCAGCGCATGTAACGCTGGAGGCAGGCTCTGGTTAATGATTTTAAAATACCCGCCTCCGGCTAACTTCTTAAATTTCACGAGGGCAAAGTCAGGTTCAATCCCAGTCGTATCACAATCCATCACCAAGCCGATGGTCCCAGTTGGGGCGATAACCGTCGTCTGAGCGTTTCGAAAGCCATGTTGTCCGCCGAGGTCTAGAGCTCTGTCCCATGCGTGGTGTGCGGCGTGGAGCAGATCCGTTGGACAGTGATGGGCACTGATACCCATGGGGACAATTGTCAGCTGTTCATATTCGTCAGACGGAATATTGTGGGCTGCGCGCCAGTGATTGCGGATGACTCGCAGCATGGCTTGCTGGTTACGAGCGAATGCCTCAAAGGGTCCAAGTTCCGCAGCCATTTCAGCTGATGTGGCATAGGCTTCCCCCGTCATCATCGCCGTGATGGCGCCGCAGATAGCCAGGGCTCTTGGTGAGTCGTAGGGGATGCCTTGTCGCAGAAGGAGTGAGCCCAAGTTGGCGTAGCCCAATCCAAGAGTCCGGTAGGCATAGCTGTTCTCCGCGATAGCTCGGCTTGGAAAACCAGCCATCACGACGCTGATTTCCAGGACAATGGTCCAGATCCTCACCGCGTGTCGAAATCCTTGGAGATTGAATTGTCCATCTGATGCCATGAACTGGCTCAGGTTCAATGAGGCCAGGTTGCAGGCGGTGTCATCGAGGAACATATACTCGCTGCACGGGTTTGAGGCATGAATCCGGCCATCGTTAGGACAGGTATGCCATTCATTGATGGTGGTGTCATATTGGACACCGGGATCGGCGCATACCCAGGTTGCCCAGGCCAAGCGATTCCACAGATCGCGAGCTTTTACCGTTTTACAGACGGCCCCATCGGTTCTTCGGGTGAGTGACCAGTCGCCGTCGTGTTGGAGTGCTTTCATAAACGCGTGAGGAATGCGGATGCTATTATTCGAGTTTTGTCCGGACACGGTGTGGTAAGCAGCGCTATCCCAGTCGGTGCTGTATTCGTGAAAGACAAAATGCGTGAAACCCTCGTGCGCATAGGCAAACATTCGTTGAATATAGGCCTCAGGCACGGCCACGGATCGAGCGGCTTGGATGGCTTCGGTCAACGCCGGATTCCGTTGCGGGTCTGTTTCGACTTTCGTTAGTCCATCGACTTCAGCAACATGACAAGCCATGAGGATGGTATTGAGTCGCTTGGCACAGATTTTTGACCCCGTAACCATCGCCGCCACTTTTTGTTCTTCGATAACCTTCCAGTCGATGAATTCTTCAATGTCGGGATGGTCAAGATTGAGACAGACCATTTTGGCCGCACGTCGAGTTGTGCCTCCCGACTTAATGGCACCAGCCGCACGATCCCCAATTTTGAGAAACGACATTAAGCCCGACGAGCGTCCGCCCCCGGATAATGGTTCGCCATCTCCTCGCAACTGAGAAAAATTCGTTCCCGTACCAGAGCCGTATTTAAAGAGCCGGGCTTCTCGCTGCCACAACTCCATGATGCCACCCTCATTGACCAGATCATCTGTCACGGACTGAATGAAGCACGCGTGCACTTGCGGACGTTCGTAGGCGCTGTCGGTGGGCTGACATTCGCCAGTCGTGGGATCAACCGCGTAGTGACCTTGTGCGGGACTGGTTAACCCATAGGCCCAATGCAAACCCGTATTAAACCATTGAGGAGAATTCGGGGCAGCCATTTGGTGAGCCAGCATGTAGCGACATTCATCGTAAAATGCTTGGGCGTCCTGGTCCGAATCAAAATACCGATATGTTTTTCCCCAATGTGTCCAACAGCCAGCCAGTCGATGAAAGACTTGACGGGCATCATGTTCTCCGGTGGTGGTATCCGAGCGCAGAGTTTCATGTTCGTCTTGTTGCGGGACACTAGCTTTGCGGAAGAATTTCTGAGCCAGAATGTCGACAGCTAAGGGGGACCATTGCTCAGGCGCCAGAATGTTCTCTTGGTGAAAGACAATGGAGCCATCGGGATTTTTGAGTGTAGAAGTTCGAGGCACGAAAGAGAGATCGGCATACGGATCGGGGTTGGTGCGGGTAAATACGCGAGGGATTTTCATAGACAAACTCCTGTAACAGATAATCGTGATCCCTTGTTATTGATACTACGAGGGTGATTGAGGCGATGAGAAAGGTGAGCCACTCATGACCAGTTGGGAGCGGTTAGCAAGAATGAATCGCGAGGGCTCGCTCAAGCCGTTGTATAAAGGACAGACAGTGATTGGGCATGGTGCCGATCTCCTACAGGTGCAATCGGAAGGACTGATTGGCTTTCCTGATCGAGATCGGTCGGGTCATCTCGGCTGTTTGGGCACGACGCGCATCGGGAAGACCCGGCTGATGGAATGGATCATTGAACAAGATGTCCGAAAAGGCTATTCCGTGGTGGTCATCGACCCCAAAGGTGATCAAGAGCTCTTTTCGAAAGTGATCCAGGTGGCCGCCGAGTCTGGTCGGTTGGAGGAGGTCATGCTCCTGACACCGATTTTTCCTGATCACAGTCTCATGATCGATCCGTTGGCCAATTACTACATGGAAGATGAACTCGTGAGCCATATCACGAGCAGTCTCAAACCAAAAGATGAGTATTACCTCAATGTCGCGACGGAAGTGGCGCAATTTGTCGTCGCGGGATTGTGTCGGCTATCAAAGGTGAGCGGTGGATCACACTCGTTAACCTTTCAGGATATCAAGAATCGCATAGGGTTTGATGATCTCCGGCAAATGCGTGATGCTTTGGAAGCGTTAGGCGATGCCGACGAGTTGTGTCACGGGATCGATCAGATGGTGAAGAATCCAGGCTTGGCGGATTTTTACGGAAAAGTGTCGTCCTCACTGCGCACAACCTTGTCAGCCCTGACCTTTGGCTCAACGGGGCATATTATCGGCAAGGCGTCTTCGAATGTGTTTATTGACCGGTTAGAACAGGGAAAGCCAGTGCTCTTGTACTGCAATACGGGCAGTTTGCTCACACGACGGACGGCCAATATTATCGGCAAAGTGTTTGTCAGCATGGTACAGAGCCTCGTGGGACGAATCTTTGCCTCTGGTCGCAAACTGTCGCCACCTCTGTGTCTCCATATTGATGAAGGACATAATGTGTTGTATCCGGGGATGGAAGAGTTGATGAATAAAGGCGGTGGGGCCGATGTCTGGCTTTCCCTGTACACCCAATCCCTCGCACAAGTCGAAGATGCCGTGGGTCCCACGACCGCGCGGAGTATCGTGGATAACATCAATACCTGGGTGTATTTTTTGGTGAACCATCCGATGACAGCCGATCACATTGAGCAGACATCGCCACTCATTCAACGACATGAACCGGTGATTTCACTCGGCGGGGGGATTACGATGAGAACGCTGGATGTCCCGTTGGTGCGTGCGCATAAGGTCTCAAGTTTACCGAAACAGTGGTTTTATTATCGCGCGCATGGCCGGTTTGCCAAGGGTTGGACGATGAAGGTGATCCCCGCGTATGTGTCAGTCCAGTTTCCCCAGATCCGCCCTGTCAATGCGGTGGTGCCATCGACGAGTTCGTAGCCAGTCTTTCCACGTCGGCGTGACCGGTCTTGCGGATTGCGATCGCAGTCGATTGAGTGTCGATCGTGTCAGAATCCCTCGCCAATTGTCCCTCTCCCAAACAAAGAGACACGGCGCATTGAGCATAACGCACTGATCAAAGGCTTTCGTTAACGGCATGGTGGGCTTGATCTTGAGTTGTGGAATAAGTGCCTCGATGTGTGGTTCGATTGACGACTCTGGGGAGTTGGCTTGGAAGTTCGCATCTGGATAGGCATTGACCAGTCCAACAATGTGGTCCCCTTTACAGACGAGAAGCCACTGAAACCCGTATTGTACATAGAGATGATGGAGTTCGTGCATCGTGTTCGATGAAGTCATCGTAATCACTTGGGTGGAAGGAATCATCCAGGATTCCACTGTGCCGTGGAGCAAGTGACTATGTTGTACGTCTCGTTTGGTTTTTGTGGCAATGACCAGTACGATGAGTCCGCCAACGAAGTACCAGCCGGTGTTCGCGAGCGTCACAAATCCAGTGAGTCCATAGAGTATGAGAAGGCTACTCACCACTTGGCTCCACCGCGCCGTCATCAGAGTCGCGTGTGCATACGAGGGAAGATGCGTCCAAATGACCGCTCGCATGAGGCGTCCACCATCAAGCGGAATGAGGGGAAGGAGGTTGAGGCCACCGACTAGGACATTGATCCGAGCGAGATAGGCGGCAACGGGATTCGTGTCGGCACCCCAAAAGGCTGCGGCGAGGACGAGCGAGCAGATTGGTCCGGCAAGGGCCACACGGATTTCATGCCGTGGATGGGTGAGTTCTTGGTCAAGGCTTGTCCAACCGCCGAGAAGATGCAGCGTAATATTGTTGACCGATCCACCGCACCAACGGGTGACGAGAGCATGAGCCAACTCGTGAAACAAGAGCGAAAAAAAGATGAGGATCGTGGCCGTGGCTCCCGCTGTCCATAAGGTCCAGAGTGCGGCACCTGGATAATTTTGCGGAAAATACTGTGTACTCAGCCCCCACATCATCAGTGCCCCGGCGAGGATCCAAGACTGATGGATATAAATGGGAAAGCCTGCAAGCTGCCAGGTAAACGACGGTGTCATGGTTCGGAGGAACATCAGTTGTTTCCTGAGCCGAGTGAGTGTTCTGAGGCCTGCCACATGTCGTACGGCGTGGGATATGTGGCACACAGAAGCTTTGTGGCTTTTGCGAACGTCATGGCTGACCACGGTGTCCTGATGGACTTGGCGAGGTGGAGGCTTGTTCGTGCAAAGCGCTGTAGAGGATTGTTGATTGAGACGGTAAGTCGGATTTGGGGTCTCAAGGCATACAGTGACATGGGGAGTTCTGGCTGAATTGCGAGATCGCCTAAGAGCTTTGGTCCCAATAAATCGGGAGCAAACAGATTCACGTGTGTGGCGAACCATCCCTCTTGGTGTGGACTTGCGATGTTGGTCGTGATTGTCAGAATCGTGACAGGACCGATTGACCATGTTGTCGTGCGAAACGCGATCTGAGCGCCGTGTTGCCAATCATGCAGGGCCGAATTACTTGAACGGGCATTCCATTCGATAGTGGATGGGTGTACTGAGGATTCTTCTCGTACCAAAAGGACGGAACCCGGAGGGTGCTTGTGAAGGATTTTCACGAAAGGGTCCTCTACAGGAAACGAGTAGGAGTCCATCAAGCAACGGGTCACAACAAGCGGGTGTGGTCTTATCTTAGGATTCTACGCGCGGTGTTAGGCTCTGAGGAGGTCCTGACCGAAGTGATTCAGTTGTCGACGGATGTGCCGTCACCAAAAGGAGCACCGACGTAGGCGCAGTAATGAGGATTACGGGATGTGGGGAACAAGAAAGGGGTGAAGTGTGTGCAAAATCGGCATAGCTGATCAATCACGATTTCGCCAGTTTGTTGCTTTTGTCTGATCGTTGCGACGAGTGCTTGATAAAGAGCTTCCTGCAATGAATGATCCAACTGATGAATTTGTCGGAAGAGCCAATCACTGGGTTTTTCTAACGCTTGGGCGTGGATGAGACCGTGTTCAGTTAAATGTACAGTCCGTTCTCCTGAGGATGGTTGTTCTATGCGGACTTCATTCTGGTGTAGCAGGAGGCGATGCGCGAGATTAAAGAGTTCAGGTGTGACGCGGACTAACTTTGTCAGTAAGCATTCAGGGATAGACTGGCCAGGATGAGAGTGGATGGTGACTAAAATGAGATGGGCGAGGTGAATTTCTGGTGGATCGTCGGGTGATTCTTGGTTGCTGTGGAGCAACCCCAAATCGGTGAGTCCATTGTAAATATGAGTAAGAAGATCCCCAGACTGGCTGTCCATGGTTCCCTCCAAGGGCCACATTTTAAATGGGTCATCAAATTTTGTCTATACGTGTGCCGATTGGGACTGTTTGTGCCCGTTCACGAGTCGTAAATTTGCCGAACCGTGGGTTGTCTGTACGTGCTCGTGTAGTATCTGCTGGCATTGGGTGATCGCGCGCCCAATTTTCTCTTGAACGTCGTCACTCAGGGCAGGCAGGTGGGTCGTCCATTCAAACAGGATGCGGAGGAACTGGGAGAGCGTTTGGAATCCATCGACAATGATGTCTGGAGTCATCGTGAGTGGATCTTGCATCTCCAAAGCGTGGAGGAGTGCTTGGGCATCGGTTGTCTTTCGTTTTTCTGCTTGCACTGCTTCCTTCAAATGTTCAATTTCCTGATTGCGTTTTTGAACTTCCTTGGACAAGCTCACAGCCGTTTGCCTGATTTCTTCCACCTCTCGCGTAGAGCTACTGTTCTTTTTAGGAATTGATAGAGATCGCGAAAGGTTGGATTCGTGCCTTTCATCCTTTTGAGACGTGTTGGCCCTTACCTTTTCTAAGACGCCCTTAATGGATTTTGCGATATGGTCGACTTGAGATGCAGGAGCTAACATGACTTGAGACCAAAGAGAGGCTGGGAGAATACGCTCCAGTGGAAATTCTTCGCATAAGGTCTTCAAGGCTGACGGGATGTGCTTCGCGCGTTCGCTCCGCCACACATGTTCGTCGCGTTTCAGCTCCTTGAGTTCTTGCGGTGAAAGTTGGCGGCGATGAATGTTATCAAATAAGGCCGAGAACTGTTCTTCCTGAGTTTCGACGATTTCGCATGGGACCTCTGCCAAGCCGATCTCCTTCGCGGCTTTGAGGCGATGATGGCCGGCGAGTACACTGTACCCACTGTCTTGGTGTTCCAAGATGAGAGGCACTAATATTCCCACTTTTTCGATGTCATTACGGAGTTCCGTATAGACGTTCGTGGATAAAGACGGGAACAAATTTTGGTATTCCGGATTCATAGTGATGCTATCCGTTGGCAACCACATAAGCGCTTTCACGTTCGGCCTCCTTCGAGAAAGGGTGAATGGCGGAGAGTTTGTATGGCTCTCCAAATTGTCTGACGCGAGTATTGCGGGAACTGTGTTTTGAGCGTTTCCATGAGCAACTGGTGATTATTGTGGTGAGAATGATGGGAGCGTTGCGCATAGTGTCTAATAACCATTCGAGCTGGGGGATCGTACGGTTGAGACAGGTTCTTGCGTGTGGTCATGCGTTGAACATGAGGGCGAAGATACCTTACTGGAATGGCATACGTATGGCCCGTGTGGCCTCCACGCATACCCGGAAGTATGACGTACCACGCTCGTTTCTCGATCTGGAATAGTGGAAATAATGGATGGTCCATGGTCATCAGGGGATAGCGGATATACTCGTGGACATTCCTTCGTTCTCTATCTCGGTTGCAGTAACCTAAGAGGGTCTGAAACTGCTTCAATGCCATGTATGGCTCCCTCGGGTTCATGGGGAGGTCGGTATGCCATTGAGGTTGGGCTTCTAACAAGTCTTTTGTCATGTCGATAAGATCTTGTTTAATGGCCTTGGGAATGTCATTCGCTGTCTTCATGGTTCCACGAGTCGGTGGTTGAGGAATGGGCTTGCAGGTTCTCCCATGGGAGTGGAAGAATTCGTGAGCATATTCGAAACGTAAAGCCAGGCGGGACCAGCCGGGTTCGACATTTTCGGAATTGGCTATAGGTAACTTCTTTCACAACATGAAAATCCTGATTGAGAATTTGTACGATTTTATTCTTGCCGGGTAATTTGGCTTGGAAACGTTTTTGAATAAAGAAATAGTAAAAGTTGCTAAATTGCATATTACGCCCGCGTTGATGTTCCCACTTGGCTAAGGCATCGGGAAGCGCGAGAAACGCCTCTTGAAGGAGGTCCTCTTCGCCGATGATGGGGTCGAGGTCGCGATAGCGCTGGCAAATAGCTTTAGCCAGATGTTTGTTGGCTTCCCAGAGTGTCAGGAAAGGTGACGAGTCTTGATCTGATGGTAATGTCGCTAGGCCCATAGATCCCTCCTTGGATACAATGTGGGGAAGATGACGATGGATTGATTGGATAAGATTGGCGGAGATCTGGCGAGGTTTCGGGGTAGCGCGTGTCTTGTACGTGGGTTCGATCGTCTCTGAGCACACATGAGAAACGTCCCTACGCTGATCAGAAATAGTTCATATAGCAATTAACTTTTATATTGTCAATAATGTATCGTGTGTTTACCAAAAAAGGTCAAAATGCTATACTTGCAGAATTGCATGGCAAGGAGGGTGGCTGCCCCCCCGCACACATTTAGTATTTTTTTCTCCGGAGTCGGGTCTTTTTCATTCAATTTATCTTCATTTATATATTCCTTCTGTGTCCTTTTATTCACCAGTTATGTCCTGCTGGCATAAAGTGATGTCACCGGTGGCCAAGGATAAAGGGATTCTGTTACGGAGCGGAGGACAACATGACAACCTTAGAAGATCAAGAGTCTCAGGGTTCCGTCGTGAACCCGTTTGGGTTGTTGCTACGAACGTTGCGAGAGGAAGCGGGAGTTTCGGTCGAAATTTTTGCAAAAAAGTTAAAGATTAGTCTTGGGTATGCTTACAGACTGGAGCGACAAAATCCCGGGGCATTTCAGGTGCCGGGGCCAAAGTTGATCAGCCGTATTGCCACCGTTTTAAGTAAATCCAAAAGCGAACAAGAAAACCTGGTCAAGAGACTCTTGGCGGAACGTCTACGACAAACAGTGGGTCATGGAACGTTAGGCTATTTGGTTGACAGTCCGGATCCGAGCCAAGAACGTTCTGGATCAGGGTTGCTGCCTGGCAGTTTCCGTCAGCGTTTAGAGAAGGATCTTCAACGACGCTCACGAAAAGAACAGATACGTATCGCCAAGTCCATCGGTATCATTGACAAACGCGGACTCGATCCGGTTGTGCAAGGAGAACTGAGCCTCCCACGTCACCAAGTGCTGGCATTAGCGCATGTTCTTAAGGAGCCAGTTGATGAATATCTCATGCTTGCAGGCCTGTTGCCGCGGGCACTCTCGCGACTCATTGAACACGAAGGTTCCTCCTATTTGTTTGGGTTACTTGATAAGATGGAGCCTGATGATGTCGAAAAGTTTATCCAAGCGCTCAGTGCGCTGGCGGAGATCTATGCGAAAAAGAAAGGGTGAATGGTTAGCTTTTTCTCCATGAGGATCGAGAAACAGGCGTTCCCCGCTCTCTTTTCGCTGGCCTACTTGTCTTTAAAATTCTGCCTTGTATGTTGTTCCCGCCGTTTGATGTTCTGTCTCGTGCTCATCTTCACTTGATGAAGTCTGTCTGGCAGTTGTCGTTTGAAGCGCAGAAAAATCCTCATTTCGTAATTGCGTGATGATCGCAGACGCTTGGGATTTTGTCATCGTCGCTAACTGTGATTCCACTTCTTGTGTCGGGACCTCTCGACTTTGGGCCAGGCGCAAGATCCATGCGCGTTGTCTCTGAGTTATTCCTGCTTTGTGGGATTGCGTTTGACTCGGCTTTCGTGTGGTCTTGGGTTTCGCTGAAGGTGAAGATGAACGTGCTTGTGCCGCTGAGTTGTCTGGTGACATGTTTTCGGATGCAGCAGTGGGCTCGTCAGGAATTGAGTCATCGGGAATTGGTGGCGGGGTATGTTGCTTGGAACCCGTACCGTTTGATTCTGAAGGTGGCGTCCTAGGGCGCTCAGAAGTGGGGACATCATCGTGAGTCTTTTGCCAGTCGTCTTCTAAGACCACCACGGCACTGTCGTCTTTCGCAGGATTGACCTCCTCAGGGGGAGGAATCTGCCAGCAGCGAATCCGGTCCAAGATCTCCCCCGAACTCCGTAACAGTTGTTCGACGTCTTCTTGAGTGGCGGTGAGTTCCAGCTTGAGTGGGTAATGGGTCTTTAATCCGGTGGGTCCTTGAATCTGTTTCGGTTCGCGTCGAAGCGTCAACGGGACCATCGCGAATCGTCCAATGAGGGCGGTGAGGTAATCAAAATATGAATTCAGGTCGACCATGGAATTCGAACTTCCACTGTCAATCTGATAGACGCCGCCCATGTTGATTTTCGGGAGCATGATTTGCAGACAGGCGCGAGGTGCGCAGTCGTTATGGAGATGTTCGCACGGACACTCACGCTGTTCCATCTCGCGCGTTTCATCATTCATCCGCATAGCCGTTTCGCCATTTCCGATGCACTTTAACCCTCGGCCGCTTCCATACCATTTCAATGCTTGCGGAAAAACTCGGCCTGGATCGTTGACGGGAAACATGATGTCTAGGGCGGTCGGCTGCTCCCCATAGATCTTTGCCACTTCGGGGGGCACGACAAAGTATGAGGTCTCTGCTGGATGTTCATTCCCGGTTGTCGGGTTTCGGACTTTCACGCCAAGACGAATCTTGCCTAAACGTGGCAAGCGGCGTTTATTGGATAGTCCTCTGATTTGAACAAACGTTTGCATGGTCGGACTCCTTGCGTTCAAGTGTGGGTAAACATGCATTATGGATCGCAGTCTTGACGTGCGATGACTATTGGTTGATGACTGGTAAGTACGCGGATTGGGGTGTCTTGGTCTTGACAGTTACCGCATGCGGTGTGACTTGCAGTTTTTCAATGGTTGTCGTCGTTCGTGCGGCGGCAAGCGTTTCAGGCGGGATTAAGTCCTGATTGACGGCCGTGCGTTGTCCTTCTTTAAGCCTCACTGTGATGGTCGGCCCTGTGGCGCGTTGTACGCCGTGATTCTTTAATAATAAGCGAAAGGCCCGTTTAAGTTTGTCTTCTTCTTTTTCTACTCGCTTGCGTTCTTCTGTGCGTGCATGAAGCTCAAAAGCCAGTTTCTCACTGTCTTTCGTTAATTTGAGAGACTGTTCAGTGTTGAGTTTCACGGATTTCCAACAGGGCTCAAAAAACGGGCAATATTCGCACTGCCATTCCTGCGGTTCGTATTCTCGTGGCGGCAGCGTTCCGGCCTGACGGTGGTGTTCGATGGTGGCAAATTGATCGAGGGCATCTTGGAGGAGGTTTACAAAGGTTGGCAGTGGATTGCCTAACTCGATGATGGTGCCGTCGGAGGCGGTCACTTCTAGAATCGTGAGTATCTTGGCGTGAAAATCATACTGTATAACATATTCAAGATAGCCTGACGTGTTTTTATTCTTAATCAGTAAGATCGCTTTGTTGAGGTCAGGTTGGACGTCGTGTAAGCCTTCGAAATAGAGGACGCATTGTGTCAAATGATCAACTGGCCACGCGCCTTTCCGGTAGGTCTCGAATGTAAAGTGATTAATCGCTTTATGTTCAAACAAATAGTCTTCGAAGAAGAGGTCGGTGCAAATCCCATCGATATGGCCGTGTAGCGACCCGGGCTGAACAGTTTCCCCACACATGTTACAGGTAAAAGGTCGTTCAGTGTCGATTAGCCACGGCAACGCCTTGGGAATGGTGATGGGCATTTGTTGACTGTGGAGCTTGAACGTACTCTGTTCAATCCACTGGCAGGTCAGTTCTTCATGCCATGAGGAATCATCGAGGACGACCGCGAAGCGGTCGCCAGGTTTCCGTTCAGGGTACCCCAAGGCTTTATACGTCAACTTTCGTGAACATTGCGTGGGACCTGATGATGAAGGACGGGGACGATATCTTGATGGTTGCCAATTAAAATTCGCGATTCCTGGAATAATCTCGGCGAGCATAGGACTTCTCCTTATCGGATGCTTGGGTAGGGGGGAAGGAGATCGATTGACGGCGCGATCTCGTTGAACGTGGTGAAGCGATTCAGCCTGAGCTCACATTCCCGTTCTTTGAGAGAGAATTATTTAAGGTAAACGTAACAATTGAATGGAAGCCTCATGAGTGAAACACAATACCTAAGTAAAATGTAACAGTTGAACGGAGACCTTGTGCGTGAAACGAATTACCTAGGATAAACGTAACAGTTGGATGGAGGTCTCGTGAGTGGAACAAATTACATAAGGTACACACATAGAGCGAAGCTAATCCTTGTTAGAGAAAGTGATTGGAGGCGTAATATGTTTTGTGAACTGACGTCTTGGGTTCCTCTACACTATGTCTCTGAATACGGTATCTGGATTCATTACTGATCGGCGATGGTTGCCAGGTCGATCAGAAACTTATGTCTGGTTGAATCGAAGGAATGAGGTTTGCGTTCCCAACCGAATTTCTGAAGATGGCTGGGGTTGTTTTTTTGCCGCGTGTGAAGGACAGTGGACGACGCAAAAGGGAAAGCGCGTCTTTGCAGCCTCTAGCGTACATATGAGTGCAACCAGTGATGAAAGAATATCTCGAACTTGGTCAGAGGATTCATTGATTATCTGGCTTCGAAAGAGTGGATGGCCCGCCGTTTCGAACAGGGTGAGCAGGTGGCCGAAGCCAAGGAGAAGTCGTGCATGGCGAAGCCCCTTTTACTTGTATTGGATGCGCGAAATCCCATTTGGTGCTGCAGATGCCTTACATCATCTGTCAGGCGGGAGAGTAGCGGATGACGTTCGTATTCAGGCAGGTATTCACGCGGTTCTGAAGGAGCAGGCGGCCCATGGCCATATTGGCGTATCTATGGAAAGGCTCGTTGTCCTACTCGGTGAGCGATTGTGTGTGAACTCGACAGTATTACCGTCGTTGTCGTCCCATCTACATCCGAAAATCGCTGTAGAGCAAAAAGGACAGATTGTCTTGGCCGAAGTGGTACGGCAGTTAAAGGAGGTGGAGCGTTGCCTTGCGACCAATCAAATGCAGTTGACCGACTATGATGACCCAAGACTTCGTCAGTTGCTGTCGCATAAATATACGGTTTTGACGGGATCGGCTGGAAGTGGAAAGACGCAGTTGTTGCGCCAAGTGATTGATGCGTGTCATCAAGATGGATTACGAGTGGCAGTGACAGCGACAACGGGTAAAGCCGCCAGTTTGCTTGGGGCTGAGGGCCAAACTGTTCATCGTTTGTTGAATTTTGGTCCAGAGGGATTTTCACGTCGGATTCTTTCCAATGATGTGGTCTTGGTAGACGAAGGCTCCATGTTAACGCTTCCGGTTTTAGTCGCACTGTTGCGTGTTGTGCGGGGTATCTTGATCATTTCCGGAGATCCGGGACAATTGCCACCGGTCCATGGCATATCGGTATTTGGGTATCTGTTAGAGCGTCTTCCCGTTCTGCAACTGGAACGTATTGCTGCGATACGCGGAGGAAAGGGCTTCACTCCCCCAGTTTACACGTTCCAACATCACTCCATTGAGAGTGTTCTTCAGCAGCTTGATCAAGAAATTCAGGCGGCTCGTGGTCGAGGAAAGCTTGTCCAAGTCCTTTCGCCTGTCAAGGAATCGTCATTGGGAATGCACGAGCTCAATCGCTGGCTTCAAATGAAGATGAATCCACAAGGCGCATTCCTTACAGAAAAATTCCGCTTGGCAGATCCTGTCATTGTCTTACGGAATGATTACGACCTGCCTGTTCCAGTTCTCAATGGACAAACAGGTGTGGTGACGGGGTTACAGGAGGGCCGGATTGTGCTGCGTTTAAATTCAGGTGTTGAAGCGCTCGTCTCTGAATCGAATTTAGATCTGGCATATTGCATGACCGTCCATAAAGCACAAGGTAGTCGCTTTCCCGTGGTGATCTTCGTCATTCCGGAAAAGGAGTATAAGTCGTTCACTTGTGACAAACGTTTACGATATGTCGGAAGAACGCGTGGTCTTGATAAGACAGTCTGTTTAGTGCACTGATTCGTCTATCGAGAACATACTCTTTTTCTATTCAATGGCCCCTTGTGACTTGCTGATGTAAGAAGCACATGGTCTAAGCTTCTTCGAATGGTAATCCACCATGGATTGGCTGTGAACAGGCTCCCAATAGTGCTGGCCGCGGGTGGGTCGCGTAGTAGTGAGTTAGAGGTTATTCCCCGTGGGTTATCACTTGTCGATACTTCCGATTCGATCGTGCTGGCAATATCCTCTCGGTAGAACCTTCCTCACCGCTGTTCATTCTGTATCTCAACCTCCTCTACGTGGATTGATGGCTGCTCATCGGAGCCATTTAGCACAGGGTCTCTTTGTTTATGAGGCATTCGAATGACGATGTCGACGCTCGTACGGACACCTGCTGCGACTGCAGATGATTCCTCCTATCCTTCTACAACGGCCATGATGCTCGATGGCACGGTCCAAAAGGTGTATCGAAAGGTCTCTGGCTTTACGGTATTGCGAATTGAAGTAAAGGGCGCAGAAGAAGGCCAAGAGTATGCAGTCATTACAGCCGTTGGCCGGACCCCTGAGTCACCACATGTCGGGCATCGCTATACGTTGACGGGACAATGGACGACTCATCCAACGTATGGAAAACAGTTTCATATCGAATCACTCACCAAACCGTTGCCCACGACGTCAGCAGGGATC
>BQIX01000002.1 GCA_021604145.1 Nitrospirales bacterium | reverse complement strand
TGATGCGCGTTTTACATCAGGTGTTATTAGGGTGTTAGCCGTATACTTCTCAAGCATGGCGGCCGCCTGGTGAAGATCCGCTGGCTTAATTGAATTATAACGCCGATGCATTTGTTCAGACTTGTGGCCGACAATCTTCATGGCCGTCATGGTGTCCACTCCTGCTCGCCTCAGGTTCGTCGTGGCCGTGTGGCGAAAGTCATGGAGCCGCAAATCACGAATCCCCGCTCGCCGACACGCCGCGGCAAATGCCGTGCGTGGATTTTTCCACGGTTTTCCTTTATACAGGAAAACCCGATTGGTGTCTAGGCGACGCTGGTTCCATAAATCCAAAAAGACGGCATACACATCCCGCGTCATTGGGACGACTCGCGTTTCCCCATTTTTAGTTTGACGAAGGGTAAATTCTCGCCGTCTCAAGTCGACATCCGGCCATTCGAGCTTGAGCAATTCTCCTCGTCTTGGGCCGAGCTCCCGCGCAACGATCAAGAATCGAAGTAGATGGGGAGCAGCGGCAGTTTTTAACCGTTCCCACTCTTCTACGCTAGTAATCCGGTCACGCTCATTCTTGGGGTTGGGCTTCTCGACATGGGCAGCGGGGTTATCGTGAATCAACTTAAACCGGGCCGATCGAGCGACGTTCAACATACGAGTCAAAGCCGTATGATCGTGATTGATCGTCTGCATCGACGCCGTTTGTGGGCGATCGGTGCGCTTACACCCGCAGGCTGGGCAGACCGCTCGCCCAAAGGATTGTCCACAGTTGAGGCAGGTGATGCGTGTATACCGGGCACGCTGATTGCGATAGGCCGCGACATCATCGGGCGTAATGGATGCAAGCTGCTGATCTCCAAAGAAGTCCACCAAATGACTGACTTTCAGCTTTCGATCCTCATAGGTGGTCAATTTGCGAACTTCCTCTAAACCCAAGTACGTGTCAGCCCACTCCCGAAACGTCACGGCTTGTGCTCGCTCGAGCGCGGGACTCACAATCTGCCCCGCCAGGAGCTTCGTCCTAATGATGGCTTCTTGATCCTTGGCATACCCTCGATGACGAGAACCTACTTTCCATCGTTTCAGTTTTCCAACCCCCTTCGGAGCAAGCCTGAGATGCTTCCCATCATCCAGTACAACAAACTCCACATAATAGCTGTCGTGTCGCTTGGTCAATCCCATGACTTACTCCTTTCTCCGATTTTCAGAATTGGGAGCGTTCTATGATAAGTCTGGTAGAAATGGCAATGTGCGTGACTTCTTATTAGAGCCATGGGTCGTGACGAGCATTTATATCCCCTTCTCACTGCGATCGAACTTTCCTATATATATGTATATTATGTTTGTATCTATATTACGTTCCAGGCTACTCTTTGATGCAAGCCCCCTTCTTATCTGGAATCGCAGTATATAATATAAACTATTACATGAAGTTTTCTATTCGCGACATGTCTATGCCCACGACCGCTAGAGGAGGTACGGGTTAAAAATCAATCGTTTTTGGTGTCGTGTCTGGCGAAAGTGTACCCAATCTGCACATCCAGGGCCTAGAGCACTCTGACGATCTCAGAGCGGCAATCGATTTTAACGTTCGCACGTTTCAAAATGACATTGAGGAATTCAACCATCTCTGAGGAGTGGGCTATTTCATCGTGGCAGTTGATTGTCATCTAACATTGACGAACAACATAAAGTGCAACTTGAAGAATACTAAAACTGAGACGATATGAACGACTTAAGATGAACGGTAAAGGAAGGTAACACAAGGACCAACGCTAAAGGCCTGAAAACTCTTGATTCCAACTTTCCTCTAGTGAACAGAATCGATTTATAGGAACGGTATCAAAACTGGAGAGTGCAGCTTGTGACCAGCAAGCGACGAGGCTTGAAAAATGGAGAAATACATTGTCAGTCAAGTCTTTCGAATAGCCACTTCTCATCGTTATAGTTCACCAGAGTAGTGGTTTTGTAAATCACCCCTCCCCTGTTCTCGCACCCCAAGAAATCTCTTCATCAATCGCCGAAATACCCTGTCTTCATTGACGAAAATTATGTTCATTCCTTCCTACTTTCTCCGATCACACATGGCCAAGTTTGGCCTTTTCCGACCGTACCGTGGACATTTGGTGGACATCTGCTTGAAATCGTGTTTACTAAAGTATTACTTGAAAAACTTTCGCGCAGCTGACTCTTAATCAGCGGGCCACAGGTTCGACCCTTGTACGGCCCCACCAATTAAATCAACGACTTAGGTCGTCCTCGCCAGCACCCGTCCGGGGAAAGACCTGTTTTAAACCTGTTTCTGGGAATTGGGCAGCTCCGTTTACCTGTATTTCATCAGCGGGAGTTGAACTTTTTGGGCATACGGGCTCCGTCTGCACATCGAACCGATAACTTGGTTCCTCAAAATTCCATGGATTATAACCAAGGGAATTGTCTTTTCAGCATCTAATTTCCATTAAGTTGGCAATGTAAACAAAATCCTTCATTGCTCATTCCCCTTCCACGCCTCGGGCAATGTGAGCTTCAGTGTCATTCCTGTCTCAGAAAGAATCAACATGAGATGGGGATTGGGAGTTTCGGCATGGGCTCCCTTATATTCATTAAACTGTATAATGTCGCTTGGCGATGGGTCCGGGCTTCCACAGGGATGTGTATGCCACGTCCCAAGTAAGACAATCTGATCACCTGAAAATTTCCTTATCTCAAGCTCCCGACCGCTTCTCCCAGCTTCAGGAAGTCGAATTCGTGAAGTAGTCGCAAGGTACGGCTGTACCGGGATCGCCGAAGTAACGTATATCGTGCAAAGCCTTAGGTCATAGGCTCCATACAGATATCCTCCTGCCTCCACAGGTTTGTTCCTCTGGAGCTCCTTTTCGATTGCTAACCGTATCGATTTTCGCATCCTTACGGTCCAGAAGTTTGCACCATCATTGGTGTCCATCACTTCAGGAGGCCCCTCCTCGATCCATCGCCATCCCTTAAGGTGTCCACTCTCCGACAAAACTGCGATTCCAATGCCAGCCGGGTGATCCGCAAAACGAATAATTTTCCCGATGCTAGCCATGAAATTTGCTGCATGAATGGCAACACGGCTATCAGACATTTGCATCGAAGCCGAAGCGCAACCTATGCCTGTATTTAAGCTAAAGTCGCTGTCGCTGCAGAGCCAATCTCTAATCTCTTGCTCATCTGCTCCAAGGGTTGGAATAAGGGCTTTGAGATCATCAATACGCGGGAGCCTACCTTTTCCTTCGTTGTAAAGAAGCCCCAAGCGTCCACCGTGTGCCAATTCGACTTTTGCAACCCGCACAACGTTATCCGATTGGCACAATCGCCGCATGACAGAAATGTCGGCTGTTGCGTCTACGATGATACCTTTAGCGCTCCCGCATATTTCATTTTTTATTGCATTGGTCGGAAGAAGGGAAAAGTTTTTGCGAAATGCTTCTATCTGGCAGGACGGATTTATGGAGACTAATCGATTGTACAATTCGGTTGCCTTGGGAAAATTGATCGATTCTGAGGTAAGGCTATGTCGCGCAAGATTGTGTGGTTCTAGTAGATCATGATCTACGACCTTCAGGGATGGGGCACCTTCCCGCACAATGTGCTCAGCTAATTTTGAGCCTAGTGCCCCCGAGCCGATTAATACGGTATTTCGTGGCCGTTCCAGATAACCTGCAAATCGATTCAAGTTCTGACTATTGGCTTCTGAGATCAGCCGAATCTCGAAAATGGAGTTTACTCGATGTCCTTGCCCGCTTTTCTTTTTCAACTCAACGGCGAATCCCGCCAATTCAAGATTGGCTGCTTCACCTTGAGCGAGGCCGGGAATCGTTCCGATCAAAGCTTTTGGGCGCCAGGTTCCGATAAGGAGGACAAACGCAAGGGCTCCGCCTTTATCTGCAAATTTCAATTTCGTTTCTAGAACACTTTCCACCATGTGTTTACAGCCTGCACTTTGAGCGTACCTCAACAGGGAAGCACGATCGGTTACAGATTCCCAGAATCGATGTTTAATTGGTCCGCTTTTGGGCCCCCAGACGCTGAACCAACGCGAGTGATAAACTTCGCGTTGCTTCATCAACGCGGCGATTTGGGTTTTGTCCTCTAAGTCCTTGAGTTCCTTTTGTTTTGCAAGAAGCTGGAAATGAAATTGCTTGTTTCCTAGTGTATCTTCATCAAATATTGCCAAAGCGAAACCAGCTGAAAAACCCGGTTCATCACGCCTGGAACTTAGAGCGAATCGCTGAAACGCACCGATATCGAGAGTCGCCGAATGACTACATGAACGCGGGGTAGGTTCCCAACCATCATGGTCAAGCTGGCTCCCGGCGGCATCGCGCAACCATGTATTTAACCGCTCTAAGATGCCTCTGATTCCACGGCGTGCGTAGAATGAATTTAGAGACTCTCTTGCAAGGCATAGAGAGGCTGGTTCCCCTTGGCTTATGCTATTTAGATGCGCAAGGTCTAGCGGGAAGTCGTTGCGATCAGCTCGAATTTTCGGCGCTTCATCTGGTGAGGCGCCAGCTCTAAACCACAGAGATATTGCCTCCGGACGTTTAATTCTGAAATCGACGTATTCTGCCGGTTCGTCCCAGTAAAATTGGAAGCAAAGGGCATATTCGCAGTTGATACGTTCAGTCTGAAAGCACTGAACGCTACCTTGGACAACAGCGGGCCATGCTTCGACAAAGGAGAGTAATTGGCGCAGGGAGTCGGGTAAGTCGTTTCGTGGGACGAGTTGGCTCTCGGCCTGAGTAGCGATCCACGACACCGATTAGCCGTATGTTGGAGAAATGACGGCTCCAGATCCCAAGGAATTTTTTGCGAAGGATGCTGTGCCCGCCGTCTTCAAAACAGGACCGGACTTGGTCAAGTCAAACACGACCGGCTCGGGCTTATCATCCTTGTGGGTATCGGGATTAAGAAAACGATTCTCATGCTCCTTTTCTTTTGCTTTTTTCAACATGCCCAGATATTTCTGCTTGGCCTCCCAACTCGGAGGATTGTCGTCATTGCGCTTAACCTTCTTGCTGCTAGATACAACGAATCCGTCGCCGTCGAACTGGTCCAGCGCCCTTAGAGCATCATCGGAAAACTCGTAGCTGTCGTCTTCCTGCTTACGTGCCATCACACCGCGTGAGCAGTGGTGGGGGGCAAGCAGGATATGTCTCTTGAGCCTGTCAGTATTTCTCTTATAGTCATTCCAGATACGGTCCCAAACCTCGACTGTAGCGTCGCCTGCGATCAGAACCCGTGTCACCCCACCGTCGACTTTCAACATCCAGCGAATCACAAGACTACTGTCATTGCTGCTGGCGTGTTCCGGAGAGTCTTCCTCATCCTCAATATTTGCTTCGTCCAGCGTCGGTGCGAGCACTTCCCATGAAATGTTTGCAGTCAACGAGCCGGTCTTGTGGTCCCCATCAGTATCCAGCGTCTTAATCCGATTACCGTCTTTTTCGCCACTCGTTGTCCCACGAAGAGCGAGGCGGCGATCAATCTCTTTGAACATCAATTTCGAGTCGTCCGTTTCGTAATTGGGGGCCTCCGCGTGAGGGCTAATCCACATCTCCTCGACCAGGATCAATTTCTCGTCACCACTTTTCCGATTCTTGTACGTGTCCGGGTCGCCGCAGTAGAAGAGCTCCGTGAACCCACGTAGGTGGTCAACGTCCGGGTGAGTCAGAACGAAAACCGACAGCCGATAGTCCTTGAACGAAACGAGGCAGGCCTTTTGCCAATCTGGGGCAAAGTCGTATTCGTCCTCATCCGGATCTACCGCACCCATACGGTAATTGACGTCGGTCAGGATGGTTTTCTCGTCCACCTCGATCAATGTGGTATCACCGTTCCCCACTGGAAAATTAGTCAAATTGTTTAAAGCCATTTTTTTATCTCCGTTCTATTTCGCTGCTTCCTCAGGTCCTGTCGTACACCTTTGCAGTGACTGTGATTAGCTTTCTGAACCATGAAATTCCCGTTGTCAGGATTCCCCCTTGACCCCAGCTGTACTCCTACGGGTCTTGGACTTGAGTCTCTAGACTCCACAGAGCCGGCAATCGTCTCTTAATCAGGGGACTTTTTAGCCATCCGAACTCCTTCTGGCATAGTTGTTTAACAAGCCTCATTTAGGCTACATTGCGAATAGTAATTATGTCAATCTAGTTTTTATACTAATCACTTACACCTAAGTTACTGCATGGGAACACCTACAAATTCAAAGAAAGTACTCGAAAAAACAGAGCGCGGGACACGATGGGGTCAAGACCGGCGTCTCGAGTTCATTGATTTCAGACTGCTTTGGGAGGGTCGAATAAACCGCTCGGATCTAACGGGGTTTTTTAGAATCTCGGTTCCCCAAGCATCGCTGGACTTGGCGCGGTATATGGAAATAGCCCCAGAAAATGTTGAGTACGACCGGAGTGAGAAAGTATATGTGAGAACAGACCAATTCGCTCCAATCATGGCTGCACCTGATTCAAGTCATTTCTTGAATCAGCTACTTGCCGTGCAGTCAGGAATGATGTCGCAGGAAATGAGTTTTTTGGGATGGTACCCGCCGTTTGCAGCCGTGCTTTCCCCAAGCCGAAAGATCAATAAATCAATTCTCTTTCGTGTCCTGCAGGCCATTCGTTATGGTCGTGCGATCGAGATCACTTACCAATCCTTAAATCGCCCCAATGCCACAGAGAGAACAATTAGCCCACATGCAATTGCCTATGATGGGTTTCGCTGGCATACCCGAGCATACTGTCACGAACATCAAGATTTCAGAGATTTTGTATTTGCTCGAATACTTCAAATCACAAATGAGACGCCGTCAGACAGCGACTCAGCACAAGATAGTGCTTGGCACACCGTCCTAAGATTGACATTAAAACCCAATCCAGATTTGCCCATAGAGCAAAGACGTGCGATTGAACTCGATTACGGCATGGTGAACGGGAAGGTGATAGTCGAGTCGAAGCAGGCCTTGCTGTTTTACCTGCTCAAGCGGCTCGGATTAGAAAAGAACAAGAAAACATCGCCACAAACTCAACAGATTGTTCTCGCTAATCGTGATGAGATCGAGCCTTTGCTAGAGGCAGCAAGTTAATAGAGGTGTTAGGCCCTCAAAGCTTCACCTAAGAAGACCAAGAAGTCTCGAAAGAATATAAGGCGATAATGATGCTATTGCTAGATATTGTGCTAGCTGTTATCCGGGCCATTGCCTCGTACTTGCCTATAGGCATGGCGGCTGTCCATCTATTTCATTATCATACATTAGATGCTTGAGCCATAAGATAGTTCAATAGTCTATTTCTAGTTCGGAGGACAAAGAAATATGATGAAAGACCTATTAGACAAACTGTCCTCTTACAACATCTTTAACTATTTATTTCCGGGGGTATTATTTGCAGCGATTGGGGAGCGTCTGACTTCGTATTCGTTGATTCACAATGACGTTGTAATTGGTGCTTTTGTCTATTACTTCTACGGGTTGGTAATCAGCCGTATCGGGTCCCTTTTACTCGAGCCATTCCTCAAGTGGGTTGATATCGTTCAATTTGTACCGTATAAAGATTTCGTATCCGCTTCTAAAATTGACAACAAGCTAGAGTTGTTTTCAGAGGTAAACAATATGTACCGAACACTGATATCAGTATCCGTGTGCATATTGGTTCTAAAGCCATTAGAATCTCTAGCAAAAATTTTTGGCATGCCTTCCGAATATTCGTTAATGATGGCCGTCTCTTTTCTGATAGTTCTATTTGTTTTTTCCTACAGAAAACAGACTGATTTTATTAAAGCAAGGATAACGAAAGCGAATGAAACTAAAAATTTCCAAGAACAGAAGGACGTGGAACGCACCCAATGAAGTTAACCACTCATAACGTAGGGCATGATCTCTGCGTAAGCTTGTTACATCTGACCTTCTTACCATTTCTGCCACGATCTCTCCAAACAAGTCCCAAAACAGGTTTTGCACTATTGGCCACCGACGCAAAGTCTTCACCGGGAAGGATTTTTGACCTGCAGACCCACTGACTGTTGATTAGTGGGTCTCACCCACCTCATTCCCTCTTAGGCCTTTTCTCTGGGTAGGAGCTATGCCAACACCCCTCACTCAAGGGAACGACTAGGGAATTCTTTCCTTCCATCTCTTTTCTTGAGCGCCTAGTTCCAAAAGTTTGGCCTTCATCTCATTGAGACAGAGAACTTCTGTATAGCCTACAATTGATCGGACACTGAATTAGGATACCAACTTGCGTGCCTGCAGCCACGCCACGCGCACTTGTTGCGGCGTGCGATACTGATGTCGCTGAAGGATCCAATGCTGATTATACTTCTCCCTAAACTCATAGAGCGCCTGTCTCAAGGTCTCCTCGTCTGTGTAGTCTTGAAGCCATAACAATTGCTCCTTCAGTGTGCGAAAGAACCGCTCGATGCAGCCGTTGCCCTCCGGGCTTCTGACGAAGCTCGGTGACGATGTGATGCCCAGGAAGTTCAGCTCGGCCTGGAAATCATGGCTGACATATTGACTGCCATGGTCATGCCGAACGAGTAAGCCCTTGGCCACGTTCGTCTCGTACGCACCGAACGTGCGCTTGACCGCCTGCCGAATCGGCTCCATGGCTTCGTGGCGCGACCCGTACTTGGCCGCATGAATCCCGAGGCACTCCCCAGTAAAGTGGTTGAGCACAGCAAAGACGGTCACCTGGCCCTGCCGCTGCGTCCACGTCGCGGTCGCGTCCGTTCCCCATATCATGTTCGGTGCCATCGGCAGAATCGTGCCGTCATGGGACCGTGGCCCCCTCGGCTTGCCGAGACGCGTCGGGGCCAACAAGCCATGCGTCCCAAGCAACCGCCGTATCCGCTCCTTGTCCGCTCTCATACCCCGCTGCCGCAGTCGAGCCCAGACCTTCCGATATCCTTCACCGTGAAAACTTTCCGGTGTCGCCCCACTCAACACTTCGCTCATCGCCGCCACCAAGACAGCATCGGGCACCCCTGGTCGGCGACCGCGTCGTTCCACGGTCTTGCCGGTCGTCTGCCGACGCCGCTGCCAGTCATACACCGTTGAGCGAGGCAGCCCCCAGGCACGACAGACACGAGACCACCCATACCGTCGCTTCGAGGAAATCGAATAGGTCTCGCTTAGCATTTCGACTTCCTCCAGTAAAAAGGCACCCCGTCCTCCAGCCGATGGATCTTCTCGACGAGTAAATCGTTGTCCATGACGAGCGTCCCCACCTTGGCCTTCAGCGACGTGTTCTCGACTTCCAGAGCCTTCTCCTTGGCCGACTCGCCAATCTGAAAGGTGGCCTGGCCTCCCTGCAGAAATAGCTCTTTCCATCCCGTGAGCACATGAGCCGGTTGCCCGGTCACGCGACTGACTTCTTCCAGTGGCTCGCCCTTGAGGAGCGCCAGGGCCACCTCGGCCTTCCGATTCGCGTTCCAACGTGTGCGTTTCCTGAGTTTCATCGACACCTCCAATTGCCATAAGATAAGCAATCCAAAGTGTCCGATCAATTACCGGGGCAATCCACTTCACATTCATCGACTGGTTGATCATGCTCCAATCGATGCAAAATTTTGATCGTCAATTCCACGTCCGGCTTGTTGCCACGAATTCGGTTATACCTAATGATGAATATGGTTTAGAACCAAGAGATTGGGAAACGAGCCGCTCAAGTTGGAAGATTCGGGTTTTCGAACTATGCCTTTGCTGCCGTCACAAGAAATGAGGATCTCACCCATTATTCCTTCTATGAAATCTCAAACGGTTCTGTAAAGTCTTATGGTGTTGTCTCCGATAAGTATCGATTAGATACAGATAATGAGTCATGATGTCGTGATTCGATCCTCAACGCCTTAGGCACCTAGGCCGTTCCGATGTATCAAAAGCTAATGGAGCTCTGAGTTTTCCCTTGATTCCCAGCTCCGTCCATCTCCACAGTGAGCAAGCATATGGCGGGCATTAGTCACATCTTCAACATAGCGCGATCGGGGATCCAGGCCTACCAGCAAGGGCTGGCCACGACTGCCCAGAATATTTCCAACATCAATACCCCAGGCTACTCTCGTCAAGAAGTGGTGTTAGAGACCAATCGCCCCTCTGAAGGGGTTATTGGGAGCGGCGTGCAAGTGGCTAATGTCCGACGGATTGTCGATGTTTTTCTAGAAAATCAATTAATCTCAGAAAATGAAGACTTTGGGTTCCTTTCTGCGCGCACGACCCTCTTATCTCAGGCCGATGGCATTGTGGCTGAAACCGAAAACTCAGGGCTTGCCAATGGTTTGACGGAATTTTTTAATGCCCTCCGGGATGTGGTAACCAATCCAGAAAGTCCCATTCAGCGAACGGTGCTTCTCGCCAAGGCACAAACCTTAACCAAGAGCGTGGTGGATCAAGCCCAGGCGTTCAATCAAATTCGCTTAGGCGTCAATCAAGAAATCAATCGGCATCTTGAAACCATTAATGGCCTAGCTGGGCGTATTGCTTCACTGAATGATGACATTTTTAAGGCAGAATCCAGCGCGCGTGAAGCCCTAGATTTACGAGACCAGCGCGCCGTGTTAATTAAGGATTTGGCGGAATTAGTTGATATCGAACAAGTGCAATTACGCGATGGAGTTGGCATTAATGTTGGAGGGCAATTGTTGGTTGGCGGAAATCATGCGAATGGGCTGACCACGATTCCGGATGCCGATAATCCCCCATTTCAGGATGTGGCTTTTGTCCGCAGTGACGGTTCAACCTTCGCTATTTCTCAAAAAATTCAAGGGGGGAAGATTGGGGGCCTGCTGTCAGTCCGGGATACCGATATAGTGGCCTTCCAGGATCGAGTCGATCGGTTAGCGGCGGTCCTCGTGAATGAATTTAACCAACAGCATCAGGCCGGTTTTGCGTTAGATGGAACAACCAATAACCCGTTTTTCGCGGCGTTAACCCCTCAAGCTCCCGTGGCAAGCGATACCAATGGTGGAACAGCCTTGGGCAGTTCCGTAGCGATTACGGATACAACACTTCAGACCTTCCAGAATTATGAGGTGCAATTTTCAAGTGCTTCGGCCTATTCTATTGTGAATACGGAGACGGGAGGGACGGTCACGTCGGGAACTTACACATCCGGAGTGGCCATCAATTTTGATGGACTGGATGTGGTGTTGGCCGGTACACCCGCAGCCGGGGATTTTTTCCAGGTGAGTGCCCATAAGGGCGCTGCACAACGCTTGAGCCTGGCTGTGACGAATACGGATAAAATTGCGGCTGCTTCTACCGCTCTTGGCATTCCAGGCGATAATACGAATGCGTTAGCACTCGTAGATATCCACACGACTCGCCAGGCCACGCTCGGGAGTTTAACGTTAAACGATTATCAGACCATTACGTTAGGGAATGTGGGCAGCGCAGCGCGGGAATCGAATCTGGCTTTGGCCAATACGAAGCTCAATCTCGACCAACTTCAAAGTTTACGGGAAAGCGTATCAGGGGTGTCTTTAGATGAAGAACTCACGAATCTGTTGAGTTTTCAACGGTCGTTTGAGGCTTCCGCTCGATTGCTTACCGTAGCTGATGAATTACTTCAAATCATCTTGAGGATGGGTCGGTAAGAGGCCGAATGATAAAGAGACTCTTCACGAATCTTTCAACAACTTGTGTGGAAATCTCACAGGTCAGAAAAGTCCTTAGTATGTGCGTGACCGGACGTCAACAAGTGAATGCGCTCTTAACGAGGCACTAGTGTAAATTGTGGAGAGTGAGCAGACGACTCCCCCGACATAAGAATTTTGTCTACGCGGCCAGTAAGGCCATCCAGGGATTTTCAGACACACCTCGACCCTGCTTGTTGAATCCCCGTCTTCGTTTTCCTTTCCGAAACTGATGAACCAGTTCAACCCCGGCAATCGTGCTTTGGGCATTCCGAAACACCTGAAACGTCTGCATGACTCGGATGCGTTGTATGATTCCTCGATGATCCCGCTCAACTCGGTGGGTGAAAGACTTCGCCATGCAAATTGTTGACCGTTTCAAATAGCCCGTTTCTTTGAGTGCTTGAACCGCACAAGCAAAGCCTTGGATAAATTTGTGAAGAAATTAGAGTCTTACTGTTCGCAATCGAAGAGCGTTGGTAATGACCGACACCGAGCTAAACGTCATGGCAGCTGCAGCGATTATGGGGCTGAGAAGAATTCCAAGCATGGGGTAAAGGATTCCTGCTGCTACGGGGACTCCCAGGGTATTGTATATGAAGGCGAAAAACATGTTTTGACGAATATTCCGCATGGTCAACTGGCTTAAACGTCTGGCGCGTGCAATTCCTCTAAGATCCCCTTTGATTAAGGTGACGCCTGCGCTTTCCATAGCCACATCTGTTCCTGTGCCCATGGCTATCCCGACATTGGCCTGGGCCAACGCTGGAGCATCATTTATTCCGTCGCCGGCCATGGCGACCACCTGACCATGCCCTTGAAGTCTTTTGATTTCTTGCCCTTTGTCTTCGGGAAGAACCTCTGCAATAACTTCATCGATCCCGAGTTTGCGGGCCACAACTTGGGCAGTCTTCCTATTATCGCCGGTCAGCATCACGACGCGAATGTTGTTGTCGTGGAGCATTTGAACAGCTTCTAGTGTAGAAGGTTTTATAGGATCTGAAACGCCAATTAAACCTGCAAGCTCACCATTAGCCGAAACAAACATCACTGTTTGCCCTTCTTCACGGAGACTATCAACTTGGGCATTAATCCTTTGAAGTTTGTCTGGTGCTACTCCAATGTCCTCTTCAAGAAATAGCCGAGTCCCAAGAGCCACGTCCTTATTACTCACGCTTCCCAAAACCCCTTTTCCGGTAACGGAACGGAAATTTCTGACCTCCAATAATTCCAGTTCCTTCTCTTGTGCCCCAACCAGAATGGCTGCGGCCAGGGGATGCTCACTACTCCGCTCCAAACTGGCTCCTAGCTGAAGAACTTCTTTCTCATCCCACCCATTAAGAGGAATCAGGGATGCTAGCCGGGGTTTGCCCTCTGTCAGCGTTCCGGTTTTATCGACCACTAAGGTGGTCACCTTTTCTAATATTTCCAATGCTTCCGCGTTTTTTATCAGGACACCTGCTGTTGCACCCCGTCCAGTTCCCACCATGATGGACATTGGCGTGGCTAATCCCAAGGCACACGGGCATGCGATGATTAAGACGGCGACGGCGTTGACGAGGGCAAAGGTCATCCGAGGCTCTGGGCCAAACACGGCCCAAATAATGAAGGTCAGGATGGCGATGAACAGGACGGCAGGAACAAAGTAACTGGAGACCACATCTGCCAATCGTTGGATGGGGGCTCGGCTTCTTTGCGCTTCGCTGACCATTCGTACGATTTGAGCTAGCATGGTTTCACTGCCAACACGTTCAGCCTTCATCAGCAATGAGCCCGTCCCATTTACCGTTCCGCCAGTCACGTTATTCCCTTGTATTTTTTCTACAGGGATTGGTTCTCCCGTAATCATTGATTCATCTATGGAGCTTTGCCCTTCCAAAACCACTCCATCCACAGGAATTTTTTCCCCTGGCCGGATTCTCAAGGTGTCTCCAAGCTGGACTCGATCGATGGGAATATCTTCTTCTCTCCCATCTTCGGAAACTTTGCGTGCCGTTTTTGGTGCGAGGCCCAGAAGCGCTTTGATGGCACTACTCGTTTGACTACGGGCTTTGAGCTCCATGACTTGGCCTAACAAGACCAAGACGATAATGATGGCGGCCGCTTCGAAGTACACGGCGACTTCGCCACTTGGGCCGCGAAATGATGCAGGGAAAAGCTCTGGTAAAAGGGTGGCCACCACGCTGTACACATAGGCCGTGCCAGTTCCTATGGCGATAAGCGTAAACATGTTGAGGCTTCGATTGACGAAGGATGCCCATCCTCGTTGGAAGAAAGGCCAACCAGCCCACAATACAACCGGTGTAGAAAATACCAGCTGAGCCCAGCCAAGCGATCTTCCGTTTATGAAACGCTCTATGTTGAGTCCTGGAATCATTTCGGACATAGCAAGGAATAAAACGGGAGTAGCCAAAGCGAGACCGATCCAGAACCGGCGGGTCATGTACGTCAGCTCCAGATTTTCTTCCTCTTCAAACGAAACCGTTCGAGGTTCGAGTGCCATGCCGCATTTGGGACAGGAGCCTGGGTGGTCCTGCACCACCTCTGGATGCATAGGACACACATATTCCGTCTTGGTGGCTGGTGCGACAGCGATTTCCGATTCGAGCGCCATGCCGCATGTGGGACATGCACTCGGTTTGTCGGCTTCGACACCTGGGCACATCGGGCAAATAAATTTGGTGGTCCTCGCGGGTGCCTCTTTCCTCAGGAACGACTGAGATTTTCCCTTCAGGAATCCTTCTGGATCAAAACCGAATCGCTTCACGCATTGCGTACTACAAAAGTAGTAGGTCTGCTCTTTGTGTTCGTACGTTCCTGCAGCATTGAGCGGATCCACCATCATGCCGCAGACGGGGTCCTTCACTTGCTCCACTTTGGCCACGCTCAAATCCCGTCGTGGTGACGTGGCGTCTTTGGGGTGGGAATGATGCTCCATCTTGAGACCTTTTTAAATCTACCGATCATTAAAGAATGCCCATTCCACATCAAACAGTTTCCTTCATCGATTCCTCAATTCGGTCCGTTACGGAGTTTTGCCCTTTTACCGTATGGGGTCATCATCACTCTTCCTCAAGTGTCAGCGCTGCTTCCTGCTTCATAAGACCTCTACTTATTCTAGGCTTTCCCCTCATTGGAAACACGCGGGTCGTCCCGCACACGAAGGTGTCGATCGTGCCGTTGATGGACAAGGTGATCGGGGGCGCCCCGCGATCCCGCCCACGCACCGTGAGGGAGTCGTGCGTCAGCCGCAAATCAAGCGAATGCCCTCGATAGCGGATTCGCATATCCAGGCGCCCGATTTCTTGAGGCAATTCCGGATTGATCCGCAGTACATTGTTTTTGACCTCGATGCCCGTTGAGACGCGCTGCACCAGATCGACCGTTCCCGCCATGGCACCCAAGTGGATACCTTCGGCAGTGGAGCCCTGCTGAATATCATGCACATCGCTCTGCAGCGCCTCTGCAAAAAGGTTCATGGCGCGTGGTCGGTCGGAACGCGCGTGGACCCAAGCACACACCACACGGCACAGCGTTGAACCATGGGCCACGCGGTCGGCATAGTAGGCGACGTTGCGTGGAATCGTGTGATATTCGAATGGATAGTCCAAACGCCCGAACAGCTCGCCTAGTTCCTCGGCGGAAAATAGGTAAAACAACATGAGCACGTCGGCCTGTTTCGAAAGCTGGTAGCGATTGGGGCTGTCATTCTCCGCCTCGAGAATGAGGTCGAGACGCTGGATGTTGCCGTAACGGGTTTGGTAGTCCTCCCAATCGAACTCGCGTAATGTTTCATAGCCCTCGAACTGGCTGATAATCCCATCTTTCTGTAACGGTAGGTACATCCTGCGACTGATGTCGTCCCAGCGCGCGATTTCTTCTCTCGACAATCCTAATTGCGTGGTGAGTTCCGCTCGGCGCAGATCAGGAAGGAGGTCGAGCACCTCTAGTGCCCGACACAAGACCCACACGGCCATCATGTTGGTATACGCATTGTTGTTGAGGCCGGGTGTTGGGGAATCCGGATAGCTGTCATGGAACTCGTCTGGACCCATCACGCCGCGGATCTCATAGCGCCCACGATCCTCATTCAAGCTCGCGATGCTTGACCAGAAGCGAGCGATCTCGAGAATCAGTTCGGCGCCGTAGAACTGTAGAAACTCGATGTCGTGGGTGACTTGGAAGTATTGCCACACGTTGTAGGCAATGGCGCTGCCCACGTGGCGCTGCAGGTAACTGTTGTCGCGTATCCAGCGTCGTGAGCGCGGGTTCAGGTTGAAAGCTTGCGTCTCCTCTTGTCCGTCACTCCCGCTTTGCCATGGATACATGGCTCCCTTGTAGCCAGCACTTTGGGCGGCCGCACGAGCCTCACCCAGACGTCGATACCGGTACATCAACAGCGCGCGGGTGATTTCGGGCATGCGCATATTGAAGAATGGGAAGATAAACAATTCATCCCAGAAAATGTGGCCTTGATAGGCCTCCCCCGTCCAGCCCCGGGGAGGTACGCCTATATCGAGTCCGATGGAATTGGGGGAGACCGTCTGCAGCAGGTGAAACATATTCAACCGAAGCAGCATGGGGATGTTCAATTTAAACTCCGAAGCAGTGGGTTGGAGATGGATGTCGAAATGACGCCACACGTGTTTCCAGGCAAGAATATGATCTGTCATCACTCCGGCAAAGTTCCCGGCACGCGCAAGTGCCTTACGGGCTTCCAGCCCGCATTCCGAAATGGCGTGATCGCGGGAGGTATACACTGAAGCCAGTTTTTCCAGGACCAGGGTCTCGCCTGCCTGTAGGTCGGTTTCCAACTCTTGCCCAATATATCCTGGTTCCTCGATGCTGTGGCGTTGGACGTTCAGAAGTTGCCCCTGGAGAAATACTTGCGTGCGCGCCGCTTGTGCGACCTGGAGATGTGACTGCGCGGTGCGCACCAGCAGATAGACGGTGTCCTTACCCACGACCTCACCTGCCAGCGGCTCCAGATGTTTCTGATTAAAGTTGCGGTACAACTTGGCGCCGTTGTTGATCACACGTCCTTCAATTGCCGACCGGACGGTGACGCGGGCGGACCAATTCTCAGCCGTAAGCGTCAACTCCAGTGCGCCCAGGTGCATATCCCGCATCGAGACCAGGCGTCGCTCCTGCAACCGACTACGCCGGCCTTGATCGTCCATGAAGCGTATGGTCCGCAATAACACACCGTGCCTCAGATCGAGTTCCTGACGGTAGGACAGAATGTGCACCGATCTCGTATCGAACCAGGCTTGATCGCCGATACGAAACGCAAGGGTGAGCCAGTTGGGAAAATTCACCAGATCTTCGTTCTCAATCACTCGTCCATTGATCTTGGACTGCAGGCGATTGTAGCCGCCAGCGAGGTAAGTTCCCGGATAATGAATGTCATCCGCCACTACCCAGGGTGCGGCCGCACGGGTCGTGAAATAGCCGTTCCCCAAGGAACATAAGGCTTCGCGGGTTCCCTCTTCGGCCGGATTAAACCCTTCGAATACTAGAGACCACGCGGAAGGAGGCTCCACTGACACCTGAACCTGGCCCAAACTGGTCACCACGACATCGGCACCGGCCTCGCGTAGCGCCTGCGAGTGCCCACTTCGATCGACTCCGATAACACAACCAAATTGGCCCGTGCGCCCAGCCACAACACCGGCCATCGCGTCTTCTACAACCACGGCCCGCGAGGGTTCGGTCCCGAGGCGCCGTGCCGCCTCAAGGAATGCATCCGGTGCCGGCTTCCCCTTCAGCGTCAGTCGCGTGGTGTCGATCCCATCAACTCGAGTGTCGAACAGCTGGGCGATACCCGCAACTTCGAGTACTTCGGCGCAGTTGTTGCTGGAGGAGACGACGGCGGTCTTTATCTCTTGAGCCCGAAGCGTTCGTACCAACCCGATTGCGGCCTCGTAAGACTCGACGCCGTGTTGCTTGAGATGGTCGAGGAAATACTGGTCTTTACGATTTCCCAGTCCTCGAAAGGTTGGGGCCTCAGGACCGTCTTCGGATGTACCATGTGGCAGCTCGACTCCTCGCGACATGAGGAAGTCTGTCACGCCATCGTAACGGGGCTTGCCATCGACGTAGCGTCGGTAGTCGACGTCGAGGTCAAAGGGAACGAACGGTTCGCCCGTCTCTGCCGACCGTTGCTTGAGAAACCGATCAAACAGCTTTTTCCAGGCCATGGCGTGGATGCGGGCCGTCTTCGTCAGAACCCCGTCGAGATCGAATAAAACCGCGTCATAATCTCGTGGGGAGAGTGTAATAACAGAGCATTCACAGGGCATAACGTTATTAATCCTTGCTCATGTCATGAACTGATATCGTGAAAATCCTGCCGGGGGATTTGATAGAAGGGAAAGTTACTACTTTCAAATCCCTTTTAGTTTCCTTGAGGAAACTCCGCAAGGACAGGAACCCCATACTAATGAGGCCACTTCCAATTTCGAATTTCCGGCATATCCTCCCCATAAGTCACGATGTATTCTTTGTGTTCAATAAGTTTGTCTCGAACAGCTAGTTTGGCGTACGCAGCGAGGTAGCCAAGCTTTGGAACTCTGTCGATGACGTCCTCCACTAAGTGGAACCGATCCAAATCGTTACGGACGACCATATCAAAGGGCGTACTTGTGGTGCCCTCTTCTTTATACCCTCGGACATGAAGATTGTGGTGATTCGTTCGACGGTACGTTAACCGGTGAATCAACCATGGGTACCCATGAAAGGCAAAAATGATGGGCTTGTCGGTCGTAAAGAGGGTATCGAACTCTTTATCGGACAATCCATGTGGGTGTTCGCTTGGTGGTTGGAGTTTCATCAAGTTCACGACGTTAATCACCCGCACCTTTAGGTCTGGCATGTATTGGCGGAGCACATCCACAGCGGCTAGAGTTTCTAGAGTCGGCACATCACCCGCACAGGCCATCACCACATCAGGCTCCGCACCTTTGTCGTTGCTGGCCCATTCCCAAATTCCGATACCTGCGGTGCAATGCTTGATGGCCGCACCCATACTGAGATACTGCAATCCCGGCTGTTTGCCCGCCACGATCACATTCACGAGGTGTCGACTCCGCAGACATTTATCGGCAATGAATAATAAGCTATTGGCATCAGGTGGCAAATAAATACGAATGACCTCAGCTTTTTTGTTCACCACATGATCAATAAACCCCGGGTCTTGGTGAGAAAAGCCATTGTGATCTTGACGCCAGACATGGGACGTCAACAAATAGTTCAGGGACGCAATGGGTCTGCGCCAGGGAATACCCTCCCGTGTCACCTTGAGCCATTTCGCATGTTGGTTGAACATGGAATCGATAAGATGGATGAACGCCTCATAGCAAGAAAAGAATCCGTGTCGTCCAGTCAGCAAGTAGCCTTCCAGCCAACCCTGACAGGTATGTTCACTCAGCATTTCAAACACGCGACCATCTGTTGAGAGATTGTCATCTTCCGGAATGGTTTCGGCCATCCACCGACGCTTCGTGACCTCAAAGAGTGCACTCAACCGGTTCGAGGCCGTTTCATCCGGTCCAAACACCAAAAAATTCCGGATGCCCATATTCTTTTTCATCACGTCTCGAAGAAACTGCCCCATCACGCGCGTGGCCTCCGCGACGACGGTGCCTGGCTTGGGAACATCCACGGCATAATCTTGAAAGGCCGGCATCTTCAACTCTTTCAGAAGAAGGCCGCCATTCGTATGGGGATTAGCTCCCATCCGCCTGTTTCCCTTTGGTGCCAATTCGGCCAAATGGGGACGAAGCTGCCCCTGCTCGTCGAATAGCTCGTCAGGGTGATAACTTTTCAACCAATTTTCCAAGAGCTTGAGATGTTTCTTATTGGTCGCCATGTCCGAAAATGGGACTTGATGTGATCGCCAGGAATCTTCGGTTTTTTTGCCGTCAACCTCCTTGGGTCCTGTCCACCCCTTTGGGGTGCGCAAAATAATCAGGGGCCAGCGTGGACGCGTGACATCACCAGTACTTCGTGCATGTTGTTGAATGGCCTGAATCTCGTTAACCACATCCTCTACGGTTTGAGCCATCAGTTGATGCATCGTTTCGGGATCCGCCCCCTCGACAAAATGGGGTTGATAGCCATACCCCAAAAATAAATTATTCAATTCCTCATGACTAATACGCGCCAGCAGGGTTGGATTCGCAATCTTGTACCCATTCAGATGCAGAATGGGCAGAACGGCCCCGTCGGTCACCGGATTCAGGAATTTATTAGAATGCCAGGCTGTGGCCAGCGGCCCAGTTTCCGCCTCACCATCACCGACCACGCAGGCCGCGATTAAATCAGGATTATCTAACACCGCCCCAAAGGCATGGGCCACCGAATACCCCAACTCCCCGCCTTCATGAATGGACCCCGGAGTTTCAGGTGCCACATGACTCGGTATTCCTCCAGGAAACGAAAACTGCTTAAACAGCTTTCTCAGCCCTTCCTTATCTTGAGAAATGTTGGGATAGACTTCGCTGTAGGTCCCCTCCAAATAGGTGTTAGCCACCAAACCCGGGCCGCCATGCCCGGGACCGGCAATATACATCATGCTGAGATTATGCTTCTTAATGACTCGATTCAGATGGACGTACACAAAATTTAATCCCGGCGTCGTTCCCCAATGTCCAAGAAGACGCCCTTTAATATGCTCAAGGGTCAACGGTTTTTTGAGTAATGGGTTATCGAGGAGATAGATCTGTCCCACGGACAAATAATTGGCCGCACGCCAGTAGGCGTCTATGGTCTGTAACTCTTTTTTTGAACAGCTCGTAGACATGAAGCCCTCCTTGTGTCCACTCCTAATCTCAAGTTGATGGGCCAGAATTACAATAACCAGCGAGATCGTAACTGAACCGAGGATCTAAGGTGATAAGCTGGTGAATAAATCCACCAGGGCTTACCAGCTGTTCGATGTGAAAGACACCTTTGGGCTGTCCCCCTCGCATCACGAGTTTGGCTGCCTCTGCAGCCACTAACCCAGTCAGCTTAGCTTCCCCATGTCCAGTCACGTGGTATTCACGAAGAGTTTGCTCCCCATTAATAAGCCCATGAGCTTGCACTTTGACAGTACAAATGTCTGAGCCCATTCGAAACTTTGAGAGCAGATTTATAGTCAAAGCCCGCAAGATTTTAAGACGCACCAATCTCCCAATCCCTCTCCTTGCCAACATAGAAATAACTCGTGTGACGAATGAAGAATCAAAACATAGCCATGTCGATACGGATGGAATCTTCAACGTCTCAGGAATGACGTGTTGATCGGAGAAATTAAATCGAAAGGCCGTCCGCTTCTCCGAAATTCCAGGAAAGTGACATGCTCTGCTCTCGTTAAAGCTTTTCACCTTCAGTGGCAGTCCACCATCATGCACAAAGAATTCCGCATCTAGATGGTCAACAAGCCAGGCAATCGCGGCATGGCCATGGACATCCCCAAGCCCAAGCATAATGAAAATGTCCAAATGAGTGAGGTCGTCAAACTGCTTCTTAGCATATGCCGCTAGCAAGTTTGACAATCCTGGAGTTAAACCGACACTAAGGAGGGCAGTGGCACCGTGTTCTTTAGCTACCGTATCTAGACTTTCAACTTTTGTTTGGAAGTCATACTGAGCAGAGAGGTCAATGTAATGGATGCCCAATTCCAGACAAGTCCTGACAAAGGATACTTCCCCTTGATTCAAACACATGATGACAAGACAAACATCATCTAGAAATTTTTCCAACATTCCAGAGGCAAATACATCGATCTGCCTTGCTTGGGTGCCATTTCCAAATTCGGTTGCTAAAGCTTCAGCCTTGGTTCGATTTCGGCCCGCGACAATCACTTGTCCAGGGAATTGAGACGAAAGCTCATGGGCCATCACGCGACCAACCTGACCATATCCTCCCGCGATCAGAACTTTTCCTTGTTCACCAGGCACTCCAAAACCTCGGTTTCTGTTTATAAGTAATAATAAGTTGAGTGGGGGTTGCCTTTGCGATTTTTTCAAGACTTTAATTAGGCATTCAATCTTTTTAAATATTCTCCTCGATAGCGATAGTCACGGACTGATTATTCTTTGGTCCTTAAGAATAAGAATTGATTGGTAAGCGTTTCGATCGTATGCTGGTAACGAGTGTGTTCATCAGAATGAGGGTGGCTGTAATTTAAATTCTTGTAGAGGTCGGTCAATCGTGTAAAAAAGTCTCGGGCTTCCTCTCGATTGGCAAATTGGTAGTCTTGTTCGAGCAGCAACCTAATGAATTGAAAGCTTTCTTTTTGTCGTTCAAGAGGCGTGGAACTATCGACTTCATCGAAGGCATCCTGTTGCACATACACCATGTCAAGGAATTTGGCCTTTTGCCACGTCACATAATCCTCCAGCGTAATGCCTTCTTCTCCTGTCACCTGCATCATTTGATAGACCGCATCTCCCCGTTTCAGAAGACCCAGGCTAGCCTGAACTTGTTCGGACCAGTCTGAATCCAAGTGAGCCTCATACCAAGGTTGAAGTTGATTCGAATACCGTGACCAAGAAATGAGAGGATCAACCGCTGGATAAAATCGGCGGTAGGCACGATCGGAAGATAGTCCCAAAAACGTTTTGACTGTAGAAAGGGTTGACTGAGTGACAGGTTCTTCGAAATTACCACCGGCAGGTGAAACCGTCCCGATCATGGTGACACTCCCAATTGATCCATCTGGACATCTGATAACCCCAGCACGCTCATAAATTGACTTGATGTTTGAGTCCAGATATGCCGGGAAAGCTTCTTCTCCCGGAATTTCTTCCATTCGGCCCGAGGTTTCCCGTATGGCTTGTGCCCATCGTGATGTTGAATCAGCAATGACCAGAACGTGGTATCCCATCTGCCGAAAATATTCTCCCAATGTCATTCCCGTATAAATAGAAGATTCTCTCGCAGCAACTGGCATTGATGAGGTATTGCAGATAATAATGGTTCGATCCATGAGAGACCTTCCGGTTCGGGGGTCGGCCAAGTTCGGGAATTCAGTAATCGTTTCGACCACCTCTCCGGCTCGCTCGCCACAGGCAACGATAATGACGATGTCAATATTAGAAAATCGGGCTATTAAGCTTTGTAGGACCGTTTTGCCTGCGCCAAAAGGACCTGGAATACAAGCCGTTCCTCCTCGGGCGATTGGAAAGAACGTGTCGATGAGGCGAATGCTTGTGATAAGAGGTTCTGATGGATATTGGCGTTCCACGAGTTGTTTTCGGAGCATGGCTTCGGGCAGCGAGCGGCGAATGGGCCATCGTTGAATCATCGTGACATCATGGTTCTTGCCATCAACTCCAGAGATTTGAGCCACCGGGGTGTTCGCGGTAAAATTTCCTTCATGGATCCAGCCCACAGTAACAGGACCCATTTCGTTAAAGGGAACCATAATTTTATGGGTGAATCGACCTTCTTGAACGGTTCCGATTACCTCCCCTGCCCGTAGGGTGGCACCAATACTTGCCACGGGCGTGAACGTCCATTTTCGTTGAAGGTCAACGGGGTTGGCATAGATCCCACGAGGAAGAAAAAACCCATGCTGTTGCGCCAGTACCGGCAAAGGGTTTTGAAGTCCATCAAACACTTGTCCGAGGAGCCCAGGGCTCAATGTGACAGATAACATTTCGCCTGTGAGATCCACCCGTTGCCCAACGGCAATGCCGTAAGTCTCTTCGTACACTTGCAAATCTGCGGTCGTATCATGGATTCGCAGGACTTCCGCCTTTAGCCGCTGATTCCCTACACAGACATAGGCCACTTCATTTTTTACAATGTGGCTTTCTTTGGCCTCAATGGTCACGAGGTTTTCTCGAACACCGATCACCTCGGCATGACGAGTAAGAGGGCTGGTGTGTGTAGTGGTCAGGTTAGGCAAAGACCCGGTTGTATTCACCGAGAGCCTCCATGGTTAATTTTTCGAAACGAACAATGGCGTTGTGTTTGTTATACAGTGCCCATCTGTTTAGGAGATCCCATTTGAACAAATAGGCCAGGAATACATCGAAGGTAAAATACTGCCCCTCAGTTACGTGATTCAAATAGTTCCAAGACAAATGCATAAGGCATTTCTGTAACTTCAGCGTTTCTTCTGTCTCGAGAAGCTGCCGGGCTTCAGGAACCCATGGGAAAAGGGGTGAAAGTTTGAAATTGGCTTCATTCCAGTTTCGCTCAATATGACTCACCCAGGGTGCAATCCCCCACGCCATTCCTTCTGAAGGTATGGAGCGATGGCGCCGGCGTAACGCAGCAAGAATAGTTCGCATAGTCATTTTAAATTTGATGATGTTCCTCAGGGTTGGTTGGTGTACGGAAAGCATGATGTGTTTGTACCAGGCAATGACCTCTTTATCCGTACGTTCGACAGGCTGGCGCTCCCACCATAAAAAGTCCATCGCGACCCCGGCTGTTTCAGCATCTTCCTGGACCAACATGCTCATCCGAGCCTCCAAGCGTTCCAAGGTTATTGGCAACCTTTTTGCTTTATCAAAGCGTGGCAAAAATGGAAGACTCGCCATGAGTGTATAGTATGTGTTGTGTACCTGTTTCACTTTGCCGTTCTCTTATCTCACCATTCCTTCAAGCCTCGCTCGAAACCGCGGAAGTACATGTTTTAAAAGAAGGTCGGAAAGGGTCTGTTCGGTCAACTCTATTTCTAGATCTTTGTCGATGAGCCGAATTCGGATTCCTTCTGTGTGGTCGCCACCAGCTTTAATCTCAATTTCTTGGCGCAGCATTTCACTTGAGAGTTGTTGGATGAGGGTTGAAAGAGGGTCTGCTTGAGGATCCTCAGGGTTCTCAGAAAATTCATGGCCGCGTATTATCTCTGGAGAAATCAAAATTTCTATCGGTTGGTTTTCAATGTCTTTAGTCAGAATTTCACGTACCACTTCTAGAATGAGCTCCCGAAGACTTTCTCTATCGTGCATCGTCACGGACACCAAATTTTTGACTTGAGCGGCAAATCGGGACGTGATTTCTGATTTCAAACGTAACACGGTGTCTCGAAAGGCGAGTTTCAAAGCCGCTTCTGCAGCGGCTTTGTCTTGTTCAATATCCTTTTTGATCTTGGCTTTCATTTCATCAGCTTCACCGTTAGCCTTTTGGACAATCTCTAAGGCCATCTTCCGCGCTTCGTCTACGAGTCGGTCAGCTTCTCGCTGGCCAGCTTCGACACCTTTGTCTCGCAATTGTTGGATAAAATGCTCGACCCCTTGAGCCGATTGTGGTTCGTCAGACATCCTTGACCTCTAATCGTTCCTTCAGGTTAACGGCACCCCAGCACCTAATAGTAAAGCAAACACGAAGGCAAAGACGGCAAATCCCTCTACAACGGCTGCCGGCGCGATGGAGAGTCCAAAAATTTCAGATTTGGTTTTTGCCACATTGATGGCAGAGGCACAGCAGTTTCCCTGATGGATGGCGCTCATCAGTAATGCCAGTCCAGCGAGAATCCCTATTCCAAAGAGGCCAGGGGAACTTTCAAGAGTGACCGTTCTGTTGAGAGAGAGCATGACCACAATTCCATACACAGTTTGAGACGATGGCATGGCCGATACCCCGATGAAACGACCATGCCCACTTTCTGTTTCCAGGAGTGCTCCGCACGCCGCCTGGCCAGCGCGAGCACATCCCACAATGCTGCCAATCGCTCCAAGGGCCATGGGGCTATAAATGCCCATCCAACCTAGAATGAGGATAATTTGTTCCACCTTGGTTTCTCCTTTTTGGCAAATGCTCGAAAGGGATAGCCTTCTTCTGAAAGGCTCCAATTAAAAAATTCAATAAAGTTTAAGCGCAATCCATGAACAAACCCACTGACGATGGCAAGCGAAAGATTCAGACCGTGTCCCAACACGATAATGAATAGTGCTATGAGCATCCCAAAGCCATGAAAGGTTCTGGCCGCCTCGATCGCCAGGTGGTTAAATGCCATGGCTAACGAGGCACTGGCTAGTCCCAGGGCAAAGAGACGAAGATAGCTAAGGATATCTCCAAAGGCATTTGGCAGGCGGGCTATTTCTAAAAGACCACCCCAAAGGCGCTTTGAAATGTTCGGGTGCGGGTTTTTAAATAAGAGAATACTGAGACCCCCTACCGCCATGATCCAAGGGCTTATGGCTTCCCAACTTGAGGGAAGCACTTTTTGGGAACTTAACCATAATCCGGTCGCCCCCAAAATGAGGAGGACCCAACCAACCCGTGAGAGGGCTTGTTGACTCTTTCTCTGTCGATAGGCCTCTACAAGATTAGCCATCAGAACATGAATAACCCCTATCAATATGGATAAGAGGATCATGTTATCGGAGTTCTTGATATCGAATATTTGTACCTTAGCCAACAATGTTTCAGAACCAGGCTGGATGCCAAAGTAGCTGCCTACCAATACCCCCCAAACTGTAGAGGTGAGAATTAATGCCATAAATAAATTCCGATATTTACGGCGTGTTGGCGTTCGGGTGAGACTTCTCCACATAATAAGAAGAAATAATCCTAGCAAGGCGGCATATCCTGCATCGGAAAGGATGATGGCAAAAAAGACGGCGAAAGAGATGAACACGGTCGTGGAGGGATCCCATGACCTGTAGTCAGGAGTCAAATAAAAAGAGACCAAATCTTTTCCGGCTTCTAACGGTTCGGGGTTTTCAAGAAACGTCGGTGGAGTGTCACAAGGGTCAGGATTTTCGACGACCATCCCCAGACCGTGGGTGCGGGCATAGACTTGAAGTCGGGAAATGTCCGATTGAGGCGTCCATGCTTGGCAAACAAAAATTGGGTCGGCATCGTAGGTTTGCTTAAGAGCGCTTTCAAGCAGCGCTTTGTCTTGAAGCTGATTCAGGTTTTGGACAAACAAATCCACCCATCGGGTAAGACTCAATCGTTGAGCCCACAGGTCATCTAATTCCACATTGATTTCTTCAAGTCTGGTTTCCAACTCCAATAGCGACTGCACCCCAAGATCAGTTCGGCTGCCTGGTAGGTTGACCGGTTCCTCTTTCCCAACCACCACCACGTAGCTAAAACGGTTATCGTGATTCACCACTTGCCAAATATAGGTGGTGTTTTTCATTTGTTTCATTTGATAGTGGGGAATGATGTAAAACCACATCCTGAAATTCCCAAGGCTGCCCGATGGGGGGATGGAGAAGTTTCCCCAAGGTTGGAGCGTGCGAATTTTGGGGAGAAGGGCATCTCGCTCTGCCTGCAGGGATTGTTTTCGAGCTTGAATAGCTAACGCTTCCTGTTCAACGCGCGAGGCGTTGAATCCCTCAGGATTGTGGACCTGCCGCCGTCGTTCGTGACACGAAAGAAGAAATTTTAAGGCATTTCGCGCTGGTAGAGAGGAAGGTGCAAATTCTTCCTTGTCCCCTCTACCCTCTAATGGGATCAGGTGAAGACAGCCCAGCTCTTGAAGTTCAGCCAGCCGACACAATTTTTCCTCGAACAGGCCGTAAAAAGTGACTTTTTTTAACGAGACGATACTCAAGGTTGTCCACCTCTTCCGCGTTATAACGATCCTTTTCCGAGATGCTTCCCTTTGGCAATCTTGGAGCGCACAACATCGCCACGCTCGGTGTCTGCTAAAAAGATTTGAATTTTCTTTATATGCTGTCTCTTGGAAGGAATCATGACTTTCTCAAATAGGTTGACCCGCTGGGCCGTTCGTCTGGTCGCACTATCGAGGCGCCGTTTTCGTTCTTCCTCTACTTGAATTTGGATCTTTAATTCGGCTACCTGACGAAGTTGCACAACCAACACATCCACCCAATGAGGTTTCGCCAGTAAGGCATATTCTCGGAAGTGCCAATTCACATTTATGAGGACTGGTAGTTTCACCCCCAATATATTTTCTTCCCCAAGCGTAATGTCCTGAACCTTCAATAACCCCGATAAATCAATCTCTTGATTAGCCACCATGGGAAGGCGTTCACCTGATTGAGTAATTAAATGTGCGAGCTGAGCCTTTTTCTCCTCCATCAAGCTCTTGCTCACAGCGATGAGGGCCATAAGATGTTGCCGTTTGAGATCGAGCGAAGGCAGAAACTGTTGGTAAATGTTTAACTGCTTTCTCTGCTTGTGTAGTTCGGTTTTATTGAGCGCCAGTCGTGCCATTTACATCCTGCTTAACGTGGTTGCCCTCTTTCAGAGGGCGGAAATATTTATCGATGAGTGTTTGTTTAATGAGCAGTTCTTGAGGTTCAAAGCACTCACCTAAGGTTTCCCAACAGAGGTCCAGGGCCTTGTCAATGTGAAGAGAAACATTGATGTCCATAAACCGTTTCCGGAACAGCTGGCCAAATTGTAAAAGGTTCTTATCGAAAGGAGAGAGATCAAAGGCCATAGCCTGCTTTTGGGCTGCTTCCTGGGCCCCTGCGTATAGGCGGATCATGGTATTCATGATTTGGGCGTGGTCATCTCGAGTGACTTTCCCGATGACCCGTTGTTTTAAGCGAGATAAAGAGCCAAAGGGATCAATCATGCGATCATGAAGATAAAACTGCCCCTCGGTGATGTACCCCGTGTTGTCCGGCACGGGATGCGTGACATCGTTTCCGGGCATGGTGGTAACCGTAAGAATGGTCACGGACCCAGCTCCTTTAAAATCACAGGCTTTTTCATAGCGTTTGGCGAGCTGGGTGTAGAGATCACCCAAATATCCACGATTTGAGGGAATATGCTCTAAAGCCAGCCCGATTTCCTTCATAGCATCCGCATAAGCCGTCATATCGGTAAGCAACACCAGGACCCGTTTTCCTTCTTCCACTGCGAACCGTTCGGCAACGGCCAAAGCCATATCTGGAACGAGCAATCGCTCCACGATGGGGTCAGAGGCCAAATTGACGAACATCACGGTTCGATGGAAAACCCCTTGTTCCTCAAAAGTCGATCGGAAAAAATAAAAATCGTCGAAGATCAATCCTAAGCCGCCAAAAATCACGATATCCGCGTCTGCTTGAAAACCGATTCGAGCCAGTAATTCATTATGTGGTTCGCCTGGAATGGTAAAGATGGGAATTTTTTGACTTTCCACCAGACTGTTAAACAGATCAATCATTGGGATGTGCGTATGAATCATAGTTTGAGGCATCACTCGCATAATCGGATTGACGGTTGGGCCAGCAATATCGATTTTGGGCTCAGCCCAAAGATCGGGCCCTGCATCTATAGGTTCACCAGAGCCCCGAAAAATTCGCCCTAAAATGTTTGGAGAATAGGTGACTTGCATGGGGGTGCCCAAAAATCGCACGGTAGATCCAGTCGAGTAACCTTTCGCCCCAGCGAACAATTGTAAACTGGCGACTTCTCTTTTCAATTCAATCACACAAGCCATTGATCGCTCACCGTTAACATTCTCCACTATCCCGAGTTCCCCCAACGGAATATTGGGTGCGCGTACACGAAGAATATCCCCGACCATATCCAAGATTCGTGTATGTCGATACAGGTCTTGACTCAACGTAATACTTTCCTTTTAACCAAATTGTTCTTCAAAGAACTGCCTCTATAAAAAGAAAGTCTCAAATTTCATGTACAGACCAAATAAACCTACCCAAAGAATATCGGTCTGTTCTTAGCATGCTTGGACCTTTCCATAGTTACTTCTCATGGTCGAATGGTAAAGGACCACCATTCCTGTGACAGCTGATAAAATTGAACCTGTTAGGATCGCGAATCTGGAAGATTGGATGAGACTCGGTTCAGTGAAGGCCAGCGAAGAAACAAAAAGGCTCATCGTGAAGCCAATTCCCCCCAACAACGCGACGCCATAGAGCTGCGCCCAACTTATTTCATCCGGTAGCTGTGCCAATCTCAGTTGTACGGCCATCCATGCGGCAACAAATATTCCGAGTTGCTTGCCAAGAAACAACCCCGTCATGATTCCAACCGATGATTTATTGAAGAGCGTCTCAACCTCAGCACCAGAAAAAGAGACACCAGAGTTGAAGAACGCAAATAAGGGAACGACGCACAAATATCCCCAAGGCCGCAATTGTCTCTCCGTTTCACCCAGTGGAGAATAGCCCGCTCGATCTGGGACGCGTAATGGAACCGCTAGTCCGATAAGCACGCCAACCAACGCTGGCTCAATCCCAGCCTTCAACGTCGAGACCCAAAGAAATAATCCCACGAATACGTAAGCAGCAGGTCTGACAATATTAAAAATGTTGAGGCCCACTAATGCTGTTCCCCCAATTGCAGCCAGGGCTAAAGGAAGAAGAGCCAGTTCTTGACCATAGAACAGTCCAATGATAAAGACGGCTCCAATATCATCAAAGACCGCAACGGCCATGAGGAAGACCTTGAGACTATGAGGTATTCGAGCATTGAAAAATGACAAAATTCCGAGGGCAAGCACGATGTCGGTTGCCGTAGGAATCGCCCACCCACGAAGTAACACGGGATCAGTCCAGTTGATGGTTGAGTAGATGGCTGCAGGGAGTGCCATACCTCCAAGAGCAGCGAGGCCTGGAAGGGCAAAGAGAGCCGGAGTCCTGAGTTGCCCTACCAGCAATTCTCGTTTGATTTCGAGGCCCACCAAAAGAAAAAAAATAACCATGAGCCCTTCGTTGATCCATACAACCAGTGGCTCATCAATTATTAATGGACCAAATCGAACGTGTACAGGTGTATGGTGGATTGTTTGATAAATTGGCTGAAGAGGCGAATTAGCCGCTATTAGTGCCAACGTCATAGCGCCGATCATCAGCAGCCCAGCCGTCCGCTCAGATCGCAACAGATGGTTTTTACTTTTCATTTCGTTCTATTTAGGGTCGTGCATCAGCGAGGCCTGATTTCAGCTATTTGGGACAGGAGTAATCTTAAATACATTGAAAATGCCTCATTGCCCCATTTGCTGTTCAGTATGCAATGTCGCCAACGCCTGAGCCTCTTCGGCCGCCTTGGAGTATCTCTCCGACAAATTGCGGCAATGTTGAACAAGCGCAGAATTTTGTTTTGGCTTGGTCATTCGCTGCTCGTAGCTTTTGGCCATTTGTCTCATTTCTTCAGCCCGTGCGCGGAGACTAACCGCTTCTTGTTCGTACCAAGCGGACAACCCGGCATGATTGTTTTGTTGCACCATCTGGTGGGGAGGAACAGAAACGGTCGCACAGCCGACCAGTAGGGTAACCACAACGGCTCCCGCTAACATTTTCCAGTTTGTTCTGTTCTTCATGCTGCACCTCCTAAATAGATGATGGCGCTTCCCTTTCGCATTCCCGACCAACTTGAGGACCGAAACAAGCTGGGAGCCTTTATGCGCGTCAGAGAAAGACCCTCTCTGTTTGAATATCTTTCTTCATACATAGGCATTGACTGCATACTGCTGAACCATTCGATGCGTGTTAAAAAAGGACGCGTTGAAGGCAACGGATTGGCGCATCACATTAATCCATTGGTCCCGTTCTTGGTAAAACATGGGCACGATCACGGTGCGCAATTTCTGATACAGTTCTTGAGCATCTTCCTGATCCCCTGTCTCCGATTGGGTCGGAGTTCTTGGGCCAATGGACCATCCTGTCACGCCCTCGATGTGGCCTTCAATCCACCATCCGTCAAGCACACTGAAATTTGGAATCCCGTTATGGACGGCTTTCATTCCCGAGGTACCTGAGGCTTCCAAGGGTCGATGGGGGGTGTTCAGCCAGAGGTCAACCCCGGAAGTGAGGAGTTTGGCTAACGCGATGTCATAATTCTCAAGATAGGCGATTGATATGTCATTCTTGAATTGCCGCGCAAACTGGACCACTCGCCGAATCATATCCTTTCCCCCGCCATCCCGAGGATGGGCTTTGCCCCCGAAGATGAGTTGAATCGGTCCGACGGTTTTGGCGATCTCTGCCAACTGATCAGGATCGAAAAAGATTAGATCAGCGCGTTTGTACGGCGTGGCTCTTCGTGCGAAGCCCAGGGTCAGCACATCGTTGTTGAAAGACAATTGGGTGCGACGGTTGACTTCCTCAATGAGCCGGGTTTTGGCTTCCACATGGGCATCCCAAACTTCTTGCTTCGGGATGCTAATCGCATGCCGAAGCCCAAACGGGTCATTCCTCCACCCAGGGATGTATCGATCATACAAAGCTTTGAAGCTCTCACTGGTCCAGGTGACGGAGTGAACCCCATTGGTAATGGAATCGATTGAGTAACCCGGGAACATCTCTTGGGCCACTTCCCCATGCCTCTTGGCAACACCATTGATGTAGTCGCTCATATTCAAGGCCAAATAGGTCATATTCAGCTGGTCTTTTCCCCCGAGCATTTGAATGAGTTCCAAAGGCAAGGGTTCCGTCAATACCTGCCTCACGAGATCGTAGGAAAAACGGTCGTGACCAGCAGAAACGGGGGTGTGGGTGGTAAAAATACATTTCTTGCGAATACCGGAAAAGTCCCAGTCCGAACCTCCGCGATTCCCCTGTTCCTCCAAAAGCTTTATGGCCAGAAAGGCTGCGTGTCCTTCATTCATATGGAAACGCTGAAGTTCTGTGTATCCTAACGCTCGAAGCATGCGCACTCCTGCAAGACCCAACACAATTTCCTGGGCTATTCGATACCGTTCGTCCCCCCCGTAGAGCCAAGTGGTCAACTCCCTATCAAACACTGCATTTCCATTTACGTTGGTATCAAGAAGAATGAGGGGAACCGTAAACCCGGTGGCGCCGACAATGTCATATTGCCAGGCTTGAACAGTAACTATTCGATTTTCGATAGGCACTTGAGTCGTCACCCGAAGACGACGAGCTAAGCGAGCGGGATCCCAAGTCATGGGCAGTTCTTGCTGATTACCCCATTCATCCAGTTTCTGGTCGAAATACCCGTTAGCATACAGCATGCTGACGCCTACCATCGGAACTTTAAGATCGGCACAAGACTTTAAGGTATCACCAGCCAGGATCCCCAAACCCCCGCTATAAATGGGCATGTCGGAATCCACTCCCACCTCCATCGAGAAATAGGCAATACGTCGAGAGATTTCACCCAAATCCGAGATGGAAGAATCCAGCCTCTCCACAAACCTTTCAGGATTTTCTAAGAAGCCATGCCGGCAAAGGTCGGAGCAAAAATACCAGGCCTCACCTTGATAGAACATTCTAAGACTTTTATCTTCGTCCACCATCATGCCGCAAACCGGGTCTTTGACCATGTTCATATTGCGCGCTTCCTTTTCCCAATCAGTCAATCTTTGCCTCGCTCTTCAAATGGTGGCTTCCCCTCAGGGAACTCCAATGCCTATCTCCGTTGAACAGTCGTCCCAGTTGGCAACCCTCCACTGGCACCTTCTGCTTCAATTGAGCTCCGGGCTAAGAATGATCGGAAGTCCTTCTTGTCCCGTGGGTATAAAAATGAACTTGGCATTGGGATTGTCAAAGGCTTTGAACTGAAGGAATTTCGTCGTCAGAGTCTGATCGATGATCTTCTGGGCCTCCGCTTGGCCGCCCGCCCGAATCTTCTGGGCCTCGGCTTCTGCTCTGGCCAAAATCTTAAGGGCATCCCCTTCGCCCTTCGCCTTTTCCCTGGCAATGGCGGCGTCCTCTGTGGAAATCGCCAGTTCGAATTCCTTCTGGATCTTCTCCTGTTCCTTTGTCAGTTTGGCTTCGATCGCCTTAAGCATGCCCGGGGTAAAATCAATATGGTTGATGGTCACACTATCCAGTTCAAGATGTTTCCCTTTTATGCGCTCCTTTAGCTGTTCCAGGACTCTGACCTCAATCCCCTTGCTCTTCTCTGGGACCTCCACCATGATAAACTCAGCCATGGTACTTCGGACGACGGTGAGAAACTCGGGTTTAATAATTCTATTGTAGAACTCAGAGCCAATTTCCAAGGCTAACTGATACACTTCCGTATCCACCGGCCTGGCGACGACAGAGGCATCCACCCGAATATGCAAATCATCCTGCGTTAGAACTTCGATTCGTTCTGTAAAAGTCTGCCACTGGACCGTAAAGGTGCGAACATCGTTCCATGGCAGATGCCAGTAAAAACCCTCTCGGAGAGGCTCCTCGCTCAGCCCAAAAGTCAGCGGCCGCCACCGAAGCCCCGTTTCCCCTGGGGCGACCATAGATCCGCAGCCCGTAAGCCATAATGCTGCAATCGCGAACAGCATGAGAAAACTGAATCTCTGTTTCATGCGACTCACCTCTCAATTATTGAAATTTTCTCTTGGAACTGCAGTTCCATCTTGTCTTTACTGACCTATTGAAATAGTCGCCAACATTTACTGGCCAACTCGTCCTGAGCTATCGGTTTGATAAGAAAGTCCATCGCTCCCTTTGAAATTGCTTCGAGCAATTTCGATCGATGGCCAGTAGCCGACATGACGATCACGGGCGGACTTGGTGAAGAGTTGCCTAATTTTTCAAGCATGGTCATGCCTCCCATGACCGGCATATTTAAATCCAATAACACGCCAGCGACGGATTGACTTTGAAGAGCTTCAAGCCCTTCCTTTCCATTGCGAGCCGTGAGAACATCATAGCCCAGGGCATTCAGACGGTCCTCAAGAAATAAGAGAACGTCCTTATCATCGTCGACGACGAGAATGCATTTTCGGTTTTTCATAGGTACATTTTTCCCTTATGTCTCTAATTAGCACTCCCATTAATATATAGGCTGGAAACCAAGGAAGCGCTTCCAATGGGCCATGCTCGGGAAAAACATGGGAACGGACTTTTGATAACTCCGGTATTCTGCGCCAAACTTTTCAATCATTTCCTGTTCTTCCTTCTTGGCCAGTCGGTAGTAGGCCCACACCACAACCGGAAACAACGCTAAGGTAGGAAGCGTTGGCCAATGAATGAGTTGCCCAAAGATCGCCAGGAAGATTCCGGTATACTGAGGATGCCTGACTAATCCGTAGAGTCCATTTGTGGCGAGTCGCTTGGCTTGTGTGGCTTGATAGACTTCACGCCAGCCTTCTATTAATAAGGAAATTCCAAAAAAGACAATGGCATATCCGAATAACATTTCCAGCATGGCTCCAGTATGCCCCCACCCAAATAGAGTAGCCCACAAATGTCCACTCTGATGAAGCCAGGGGATATCAAACCCTAAAAACCCACTCAGCAAGTAAATGGTTAACGGAAACCCGTACATTTCCGCATATAACGCAATAATGAACGCTTGGACTAAACCCACGCGTGCCCATTCACGCCAGCGCTGCGGGGCCACATGCCGGTATAAAATCCACGACGCGATGATCACCATGACAGCTGTGAGGGCCCACGTCCCTCCAGCTGGGGCTGAATTATTCATTCGGAATTATTCCCTCCTTGACCCTCTACCTCATTGAATGGTTACTCTTAACCAATTCTCCTTTTAGGATCTTTCTTTTTAAAAAATTTCCCGTTTGTCCTAATCCACCGTTCTGGGTCATTTGGTTTATTGACTCCTTTCATGTCTTTACCATTCCATTTTGATTTTCGATGATTGGATTTTAATAGCGATATTCTTGAGTTTGTCAGACCTCTTTTCCTTCATTTGGTGTAAAGTTTCGTTGAGCCTCCCCAACGGTAATATAAGCAAACCCGCCAAAAAGCTCTGTGAAAGACGTATGGTCAAGACATTTTCAATGGCTTCCCAGGGACGTCGTTCGGCGATTTCGGCACTGACACCAAAGGGTTTGGTGATAAAGACTCCTAAACGAAACAACCAATTTGGCACGTTATCCGGCCTCTTAAGATCTAAAATGGCAAAACGGCCACCAGATGCCAAAGCTTCGGCTCCTTGTTTGATAGTGCGGTCATAACCTGGAATCAGCGTCATGGCAAAGGTCGAAAGTATTCCATTAACCTTTTGGGGGAACCGATAAGCCACGGCATCAATCTCGACGAGTTCCACATTCAACCAACCTTCTTTTCTGACTCGTTGGTGTGCTTGCTCCAGCATGGCGTCAGTTAAATCGATCCCAATTATCTTCCCTGTGGAGCCCACTTCGTGTTGTAGAAGAGAAAAATTCAAACCCGTTCCACACCCGACCTCGACCACTGTTTGGCCCGGCTCCAGGTTGAGTGCGTTCACAGCCATTTTCCTATAGTCGTACTCTCTAAACCCGATGAGATAATAAAGATTGGCCGTGACGTCGTAGTGTTTGGCTCTGCTTCTATATAACTGAATAAGTGCTTGCTGACTAAATCCCACGTTTTTCTTCCTAAATAGTAATCGTCATAAACAAGCGGGCCTTAGCCCTCTTAGATCTATCGCTCCCTTTTGATCCGTAAAGTCACGGCTTCCTTCCCTCAACCCCTACCATGTAGTAAGCAGGGTTAAGATCAAATTTGACCTTACATTCTTCCGCGCAGAAGTAATATGTTTCATCCTTGTAAAAACTGGTAAACGGGGCTTCTTCGGTCTCAATCCACATTCCACACACTCGGTCCATTTCTTTTTTTGATGTCATGGGAATCTCCTTTCCCTTTCCATATTTGGTTTATTGAGTAAGTGTGCAACGAGGCTCACATTTTTTAAGGAAAAAGTTGTAGATGGGGACATAGACAAGTCCCGCATAGGCTCCATACAAAAAGCTTTCCACAAGTCCCACAAAAAATAGAGGAAAACTTCCCCACTTGTAAGCAGGAAGCACCATTTCTAAAAAATCATGCATGTGCAGGCTATGGGGAGTGAGAAGGCCGTAGATTACGCAGATGGTGAACGAGAAGGCGCAGAAAATTGCCAAAGACCACGTCACGACATAAAGGTTTAGGGGTTTCATTTCTGTTCGCTCCCATCAGGAGGGGTTTTCTCACCATGCCCTCCATGGCTATGATGTGAAAAATGACACCAGAACATCAGCAATGCCACGACAATGAAAAAAACATTTTCTTTAAGGAATTCGATCATTTGATATTCCCCTTGTTATAAATTCTCATAAAAAGATTTATTCTTTTACCTTCCGGGGTCCAACCTTTAACAAATATTCATGTGCGTTTAGCGCAGCTGCTTTGGATCCTTCGCCAACTGCGATTGCTCTTGCCCATTGCTCTACCTATAATTTGATTCATGAACTTTCTCGTAGCTCCCCGCCGTAAAAGTTTGAAGATGGGCTCTGTCAGTTTCGTGGTATTCATCGTCTTGTTGCTGACTGGCTGTACCAGCGCACCTATATTTTCTCGACTGGTCTACCAAGACCCAATTTTAAATGTGCGGCTCCATAGCCCCTTGTATAAGTCCAAGGAACACCGTGCGACCAACAGTCATCCCATTACCTTCACGGTGGAAGATCTTCAGTCGATCTTGCAGTCTTTGAACATCCAAAGGGAGGTGAGTTTTCTTAATTACTATGTCTTCCGACAGGACGCCATTCCCCAGCCTGTCTTTCCCCCTGACATCAGTAAGCTTCTTGCGCCTCAAATAAAGACAGCATTCGCCAAAGCACAGTCTGAAGAAATCGTGGTCTTTGTTATGAACCGCCCGCGAGAAGATGGCGTACCGGTCATCACTTCTGGGGGCCTTTTTGTTAAAGGGGAACAACTCACGTTTGTCCTCACTCATGTGGAAACGCCTATGACATCGGAACGGAAGCGAAAGCAAGTCCAAGAAAATCCACTCACACCGCTGAATGATCCCGATTTTCATTTTGTGGCCGGTCCCTCCCAAACGATCCTCACGCCAACTGCCACTTCGGAATTTCTCCCAGGGAGACCCTCCGCGCCCACAGTTTCGATCCATTACAACGCTTTGTTGACTCATGTCCCAGACCCTGTCCTCCCTCTCAACGCCGATTCTGATCCCCTGCCTTCCTCTCCCGCATTCACATCTGAGGAAAAGCTTCGTCAACTCAAATCATGGCATCAGCAAGGCCTGATCAGTGAACCAGAGTATCGGAAAAAGCGCGAAGAGATTCTGGAGGCCTTCCAATAACCCGTTTGAACAAGCCAGGGCCTACTAAGAGGCCCCCTTGCCTCTGCACCACATTACAGCCCGATCTGAAACCCAAGCATGTAGCGCTCTTCACTATTCGTGGCGCTACTATTGGGACCAGGAAACCCATAAATCCCCGTTCCCTCGCCACTCACTTTGTCGAATTCGGCGATCAGCCGTATATTCGGGTGCAAGTAGTATGTGGCATTCACAGAAACTTGCGTACCATTGGCGGTGGCTGGGTTATTGGGACCCCCTGTCACAAATGCGGTATCTTGCAATTCGAATCGGCCATCGAGGAACAGTTTTTCCGGGACCACTTCGAAAATAGCTTCCACTAAATAGTTTCGACGTTGTTGGCCGTTCACTCCCCCGATATCCCAATTATGAAAATACCCAAAAATGAGTTCGAGAGGGCCATACCACAGATTCACGGTGGCATCGAGTTGCTGCCGATTTCGACCATCAATGACAGGAGAAGGATTGTCAGAATTGTTTTTCGTATTGATATAACGAATCCCCAAAACTTGGTCCGCAATGGTATAGGTCGTCCAGGCATAATAGCCCTGAAGTCGATTTTCTAGGTTGACGGTTGCCGTGTTGGTACCGGGGTCTCGCTCATCGTTGACGATTCCTCCGGCGTACCGCAGTCGCCTCCATGCTCCATTCAACTCCACACCGGTGACATTAAAGGTGATCGGGGAAAGATACCGTTGAAAGGTGAGCCGTCGTTTCTGGGAAAGATAATAGTTTTCATTTAGCATCTTTCCCGCTCGTAGATTCAGCAGACTATTGGGCAACAGGTCGCTGAATTGAACCCAGACTTGATCGGCAGTAAATTCCTCACCATCAGCAATTTCCTGTTCAAACTCCACAAAATACCCCACCTTGGGTGCAACAGTACCAGCAATCATGAGTTCCACTTCTTCGAGTTCGAACCGGCTTCGAGTGCGGGTTCGCGCTCCGGTCACCGGATTATCCCGATGGCTAATCCGAAGTCGCCCTACGGCCAATGCTGAAATCGGAAGGGTGTTCTGGTCCCAAATAAATTTTCCCTCTTCTCCGGGAAGGCGATACCCGCGCTGCTTATAATCCATCCCATACGGATTGAGTCGCGGGAACGCTGAATGACATTCGTGACATGCCAAGCCATGCAAGCGGGAAAAAGATGGAACGGCTGAAGCGGGATTAGGTGGAACCAGAATGGTTAGGCTGACGGAAATCGTGGCTAGCGCCAGCATGGTAACCAAAAAAATTCTCATGGTACCCTCCTTTTGAATTCAAAACGGTTTTGCCAACTGTGCCAAAATTGATGTTTGAGAGCGGCCCAGCTTCCGCGACGAACAATCCATACGTTATTACTTGGTTCATTGAGCAAAGGTCCGCATGTAAGCAATCACCTGCCAACGCTGCTCTTCTGTGAGATGTTTCACATGGCCTCGCATTTTGGTCCGGCGCTTTCCCTCAGAAATTTCCCAAAACCACAGGGCATCACTTTTTTGAGCTACTTGCGGATCGGAAAGGTCCGGCGCCCCTTTTCCTTTCCGGGTAGGTTTGCCGTCAATGCCGTGACACCCCGCGCAATTGACGTCGGGATTTGCGCTACCCTCATAAATCGCCTCCCCCGCGGTAAGCACCTTCGAATCCGTCCGCCATCCTTTAGGCATCTGTTTGTCTTGGTATTCAGGGGGAATTTCAACCGAGGGGTAGGAGGGCGCCGGTTCTTTATCTGATGCCCCAAAGATTGGGGGAGCAAACCCTAGACTGATGAAAAATGCTACCGCCAAAATTGGAGTAGCCGGGAAAACCCCAATCCCCCAATTCTGGAATCCTTTAAGGACAACTTCCACAGCCGGACAAACTCTTTTGCGACAAAACTGCTGAATGTTCATCTGAGCATTCCTCCCCCTTGATGATTACGTGATGTCACTTCGTTACCGTTTCAGAGTCACCATGTAGTTGGTCAAATCATTCAACTCCTGGTCGTTGAGCCCGTATGCCGGCATGTCTGAATCAGGGACTAAGGTTTGGGGATCCCTGAAGTGTTGGATCAGCCAGTCCCGGCTCCGAGTATCTCCGACATACGAAAGATCTGGAGCAAAGGCCTCCCCTTCCCCATGAATGCGATGGCAACCCGCGCAATCAAGTTCCTGGTAGAGAGCTGTTCCTCGAAGAACTGAAGGATCGCTTCTTGGAATGGAAGCCACTTCATAGGACGACAAACCTAAGAAGGTAACGACCACCAACAAAAAACCCGCGCCAGCCCCCATGACCATTGGACGAGAAGCCGGCCGTCTTCCCTGGCCCCGATCCAGCCAGGGGAGAGCAAACAGACCCAGGATAAACAGAATAGGGAGCACCACCGTTCCCACAATTTCAAGCGGTCCTTCCAAATATTTGAGGAGCTGGTAATAGAAAAGAAAATACCATTCCGGAACCGGAGTAAAACTTGTATCTGAAGGATTAGCTGGATCAGACAGAGGTGCTGGAACCAACAGAGCCAGGCTGGCAATAAGCGCAAACGCCACGCCAATAGCCACAGCATCCATGGCGACTTGTTTGGGCCAAAACGGTTCACTAATGCGGGCTGCCTGTGCTTCATCCCATGGTCCAGCCGGACCTACTCGCCGCAATATGAAGAGATGCAGCACCACAAGAGTCATTAAAAGCCATGGGAGAAACAAGGTGTGGAGTGCAAAAAATCGAGTGAGAGTCATGGCACCAAGATTTTGGCCACCACGGATGACTCGGATCAGGACATCTCCAATCACAGGAAGCGTCCCAACCATGTTGATTCCGACTTGGGTAGCCCAATAGGCCCGCTGATCCCATGGAAGGAGGTATCCGCTGAATCCAAACGCTAATGTCAGGATCAGGAGCACGACGCCAACCACCCACAACAGTTCACGAGGCTTTTTGTACGCGCCGTACAAAAACACTTGCAACATGTGCAGTCCAATAGCCACCATCATGCCACTGGCACCCCAATGATGGAGTCCGCGGATGAATGAGCCAAATTCCACTTCATCCATGATGTACTGAATGCTCACATAGGCATGTTCCGTCGAAGGCGAGTAATAGATTGATAGAAACATGCCGGTGACCATTTGGAGGAGAAAGAAAAACAAGGTGATGCTGCCAAAAATATAAATCCAGCTTGCTCCGCCTGGAATCGGCTCATCCAAAAGAGCCACTCGGATGGGAGAAAGATTCAGACGATTGTCAAGCCACTGAACGATGCGACGACTCACACACCACCTCATACCTCAATTATATTTTTACAATTCGATTTTTTTGGCAGTCCCGGCTTTAAATTCTTTGTAGATGACCAACACTCGTCCGTTTTCAATTTTTACTGGGAGCGTATCCAAGGGACGAGGAGCTGGGCCCTCCAGAACTTTGCCATCCACGCTGAAGTAACTATTGTGGCAGGGGCAGTAAAATTGTTGCTGATCCCCCTCCCACCGATAACCACAGCCCAAATGAGTACATAAAGGAGAAAAGACTGTCATCGCTCCTCTCTTATCTTTGACAACCCACACCGATTTCTTCGTTGTCGTCTTCTGCCATCCATCAGTGACGGAATGAATGCAGTCCATTTCCTTGGGTGAGGACGGTTCAAGGCCTTTTTCTGGTCCGACGTCATGCCAGCTCAGTTTCTGTCGTTTCAGGGCAGGCAGTATGGTGTAACCTACAAGGGGGATTCCCACGACCAACCCAATTGCCCCAGCAATGGCCGCGCTCACCCATCCAAGAAATGTTCGGCGCCCTTCCCCTTCAGTAGCGTTCATGAGATCTCCTTCATCGGATTCCTCTCCAGACCGATGGTTAGTCGGTTTCATACATTCCCTCTTGTCCTTCATGTGAGCCGCTTCTGATCTTTTTCAACGATACCTCGCTGGCAGCCCATGCTACTTTTCGGTTTCAACTTTTATAACTTCTCGCTCAGCTTGAAGCCAGTGATCAAAGTCATGGCCATGGCAACAGCCCTCTTGCTCATACAGCTCATAGGCCCGATGGGCGATGCAGACTTGAAGATCATCAACTTTTGATGTTTCCTGACTACCTTGAGTTGGATCCGGTGCTTCCTCATCGGGAGGTCTCTTTTTGAATAACTGCTGCTTTTTCATGATGCCTCTCCTTACTTTAAGTTTGTTGTCTTTCTAAACCGAAACGTGCTTCTTAACGGAAACACAGATGTTCCGGACTTTTACTCTACTTGTATCTATGGCTGACAGACCTGAAAGGAGGCTCAAAGGGAACGCGGGTTGCTTGCCGATCTTCAGCAGCGTCTCAACAATTCGTTCCGGCTTGCCCCAGTCGCTCCAAAGAACGCCATTCAGTTGAATCATGGCTACGTGTTCTGGAACCCGCTGAAGCAACCCTGAGGAAAAATTTCTCTCGGGCATGACCCGATAGATGGCATCTAAAACCTTGCCTTCTTCTGGGCTTCCGATCGCCCCACACAGCCGGTCAAAAAGCGGCATCATCTCTGGAAAACATTGCCAGCCAAGCTCCCACAGTTTTTGTAACTTGGCAGCCAAAATAAGCGTATTCCATACGGCTCCAGAATTCATCGCTCGACTGGCTTGAAGAAAATTCGGTTTTTCCAGAAATGCCTTTATCGCCCGCACGTGGCAAGAGGTAGACTGATTGAGGGTAGGCCCTGGGTGAATCCACCCATATTCCAACTCAAGGCGATCCGGTTGAACCCCAAGCAGGACCAAGCGCCAGGGTTGTGTCTCCGCCGTCTGCACTGCACACTGCACCACTTCCAAAAATCGATCTTCCGGAAATACAAAGTGGTCGGATGGGTACAAGACTACTGTCGCGTCCGGATCGCGCGCGCGAATGTACGCGAGAGGAAAAAATATTCCAGCCGCGGTGTCCCGGTTTTGTGGTTGACGTAGGACTTTGATCCCCGGTACTCCGTCAAACTGAGTCCATGGTTCACTCCCATGACCATGAGCCACCACGGTCACCATGCGTTCGGGAGTCGTGAGTTTGGCTGCCCGGTGGAGGGTATGCTGAAACATGGACCGGGTTCCCACAAATGTACAATACTGTTTAGGCCTGTGCCGCCCCAGCCAGGATTGCACCAATGGCCTTACGCGCTCTCCTTCCCCTCCCGCTAGAACAATTGTCCAAGGTTTATTTGGAGTATTCATCACATCCCTCCCTGTTTCACGATATAATCTGTGTTCATGAAGGTCCGGTTCATAAATTTCAATCATATATAAGACGTTAAAGATCTCACCGCATTACAGTTGGTGTGATTTCGACTGATGCCGTGCACCTCTTCTCCTCCAACACAATCGCAGTCCATGAATCCCTGTTCATGACAGCAAGCCTGGCATGAGTCCAGGAGTGCCTCCTTAAGCGCCCGCCGCGCGCGATGCAGCCGCACTCGTACGAGGTTGCTCGTAACGCCCAAATCCCTTGCGACTTCTTCGCGTGATTCTCCACGCAGATCGATCCGCTCCAGCATATGAAAATACCCGGGCTGGAGCGTAGGCAAAACCTTTGTAAAACAGGCGCAAATTTTCTCTGGATCATTCTCCTTGGTACCACCCTGTTCGGTCTGATATTGGGTGTATGCTGACTCGTCACGTTGGCGTCGGTTTTCACTTCGAAAAAAATCGGCCAACGTGCTATGGAGAATCCGATAGAGCCACGCGACGACCCTTTCTGGATTTCTTAGGGTGGCGCTATTGGTGAGGGCACGAAGACAGAATTGCTGAAAGATGTCTTCGACAAACTCCAAGCTCCCTTCCCGTCGGTGGAGAAAAGACAGAAATTGTTTGCGATTCTGAATCAGGGCCGCTTCCACAAGGGCCTTTCTTTCTTTCAATCCGCTATCGATAATCGATGTTCCGTTCATGGTATGCCTCGCTCGTTTAGTGGCTATTTTTTCGGTATGCCAAATTTCTTTAAACCAATGCACTATTCTTCCATGGGTAAACCTTGGGATGAGTCTATTCTCATGTCCTGCCCCCTACATTGGGTGAATACATACACCGCAGCTATGAACCCAGAAAGAAATCGCACTTCTGGATTCTTAGGCAGCTAGGCTGTCAAGAAACTCAATTTAGAAGGGCAGAGAAGCGAAGGAACAGAAGAGGATAGGAGGAAGGTGTGAGCGCGCGCGCTTTGAAAAAACTTTGGAAAAGACGAGATGGGAACACATCAGACCAAATGTCGAGGCTTTCCAGCAATTCAACCTGAAGGAGATTAACGGGTAGTGGTTTGGACTCGTTTTCAGCGTTTTTGAACTGATCCGGACAATCACCCTTTTGGGATGACGAATGATGGGGGACTGGTTGAGAATGGTGTGTATCGGTTGCAGAAGCTGGCATTGGACAAAACAGGCCACCTACTCCACAGACCAAAAGGGTAAAGAGTGAAAAATACGTAAGAACTAATTTAATCTGTCTCGTTTGAGGATTCATAGGAATTTTCTACATCGGTGATACATTTTGGATTTATTCGGAATACGAACTCCCCATTTCATAATTAAGCAAGTCACAGACCATTATTTAAAAACCTAAAAAAACAGATACTTGGTCATTTAAGTCAGTTCGAATAACCATAAGCTATGTGGCATTTCTCCCCAATGGAAAAATCCGACATGCCCCTAATTGCGACACATGATTTGGTTTTACCCTATTTCCATGGGCAGGGTAAAAAAGACTCATGTGTTCTCCTTTGGCAAACACCGCTGTCTCGAATTGAACATGAAGCCAATGAACGTAAATCCACAGATACGGCTAACGCATCAATGCGGCCGTATCTCGTCGAAAGTAACGCTGTATGAGGCGGCCGAGTTCCCCACGTGCGGCATCGCTTTTCAAGCCACCGAATCGGTCGTACACCTCGCGCGCGATCCCGGTGAATAAGTCCAGCAAGCGCGGGTCAAAGTGCTCTCCGCGTCCTTTTTCCAGAATCTCCATGGTGTCGTCGAATGCGATCGGTTCCTTGTATGGCCGCCATGAGGTCAAGGCATCGAACACATCCGCGATAGCGAAAATCCGTGCGTTAAGCGGTATGGCGTCTCTGGCCAGACCGCCGGGGTATCCACTGCCATCGTACTTCTCGTGATGCGCGCCAACGACATCCTGAGCTTCGGCCAGCCAGTCCGCTCGGCCGGTTATGTCGAGCCCGTGCTGCACGTGGGTTTTCATAATCTCAAACTCTGCCTCGTCCAGACGCTCTGGTTTAAGCAGCACATTGTCACGAATGCCGAGTTTGCCGACATCGTGCAGCAGGGCACCCTTGATTAGTGCTTGAATTTGCACGTCGTCAAGGCCGACCACCTCGGCCAGCCGGATCGAATACACCGTCACACGGTAATTATGTGTATCGGTGTCGCAGTCGCGTTTCGCAATCGCTCCGCCAAGTACCTGGATAGTCTCCAGATTAGCGTCGAGCAGGCGGTCGGTCAGTCCGCTTAGACGGCCGAGCAGCTGCGAGACGACTGGGTACAGTATCAGACCAGTGATCAGAATCCCTGTAAACACGTGCAAGACCGTGCGCCAGATGTTCGCTTGCAATCGTGCCTGCTCAGTAGTGGATAGTGCAAAAATGCCATCAAGCCATGCGCGTATCTCCCCGCTCTTGTTGGTTAACGCGATCTGTAGGGCAACGTACGAACGACTTCCGAGTCGCGTCCTAACGACAAAATGGTCGCCTGATTCGGGCGGCCGAAAGTCGGCCGTGTCCACCGCTTGACGGATCTTCTGCAGGTTTATGAAGCTTGTATCATCCAGTTGAGCAAGCTCAAGACCATCGGCGTCGTGCACTCGCGCGTAGACAAACCGTCCCTGCTCAAGCACCTGTTCGCCGTTTCCAGCCATGAATGCATCCAGTGAATCCTGCAGTGCTCCTGGCTTGAGCAAGCCGAAACGATCGAGTTGGCCGCGGACGGCGACATTCCAGTGGGCGGCTGTCGCGCGAGCCAGAGCGAGAACGCCTTCTTCCATTCGTTGGCGTTCCGTGACCGCGGTGATTCCGGCGAAAACAGCCCCGAGCAGAATCGCCGTCATGCCGACACGCAACGCGATAGAGCGGCGAACAGAACTACGGAAATTACCGGGATTCATGGACATCCAGCTTACATCGTTTACTGGCAGCTATCGTCAATAGCTCTCCGGATCAAAAGGTTAAAGAAATTTCGATTCCAAAGGCAGGATTCAATTGGGCATTCGTCGAGTAAAGCAAGTGCTTATTCGATTCTCGTCTGAACCTCAAGGCAGTGTAGTCCCGGTGAGCCATTATTTTTTCACTAATCTTGCGCTTCTTTATTAATGATGTTTATACATCCCGGCTTTTTTAATATCCGGCCATGAGGTAGTCTGATGGCATAAAAAACACTGATCCACACGTGCCCGTGGCTGGCCAGCCACTCTTTGGGAAATCATGGTGAAATGCATCATATAATGGCTTGGTGGCGCTTGATGACAGTGGACGCAATCCATAGAGTTCCCGGGGGGGTGCTGGAATTCGGGAAGGGTCCAGGCCTGTGTGGCATGGCACGCAGCACAATCCTGGCCAAAAAGTTCGAAATGTCGGTCATCATTTTTGTGACAGGTGGTACAGTTTAAAATCGCTTCTTCAGGCGCCAGGTGACGGTTGTTCAGCGGGGAAGACAGCAAAACTTCTGAATGCTCAAGCCAATTTGTCAGGTTCCAGCGCACCATCTCTGCCTCGCCAAGGGAATCTCCATCCTTCGGGAGGGTGAACAAGCCGATCTTGGCAAGAGCCCGGTGATCCATATTCGTTGGCTTTCGAACGTGTCCTTGATGTTCGAGATGGCAAGATCGACACTCCGTTAGGTCGGCATGAAAGGCCGTCGGCTGACGCTGCAGGAGCGATTCCTCATTGGCATGGCAAAGAATGCACTTCGTCGCATCCACTCCCATGACAGCGGTATGGCAGGATCCGCAATTCTGTTCCAAAGAAGCATGGACCACGGAGAGCTCTCCTGGATTGACTAATCGCTGCCAGGTGTTGGCAACCATCGGAGTTCCCACGCTGGTATAGACAAGGCCTAATACCCCTAAGATCGTGAAAAGCGTTAATGCAACGATTCGCAGCTTATCCATAGATCACCACCCAGTCTTCATCATGAAAACCAACGTAATCCAAAGTGAATGGCTGCCCAAATGTGGAGAGCGAGAAGCGTATAGAGCACCATGGACAAAGTGATGTGAATTCTCAGCCACACGGTAAACATTCGTTTGAAGGTTTCGTGTGTTCGTATGGCGTATTCAAGGTCAGCAATCGCATCAGAAAGCCGAATGGCACGGAGGCCGATGGACATCGTTTCCGTCTCCTGTTCCTGTGCGCTGAAGAAGGCTCCTCCCACCAATCGGGAGAAAAAGCCATCAAAGGGTTTAAGTTGGGCCGTTTTATCCGCGCAGCACGTTCGCAGTCGTTCCCTTGTTTCCTGGTACGAGGAGTTCAGCCCGTTGAGCATGGATCGTTTTTCTTTAATCTCTTGAGAGATTTGACCCATGAGATAGCGACCGGTGAATCCACTCAACACGACAATGAACGTCATGCTGGTCAAAGCAATTCCTAACGGACTTTCAAACTTATGGCCCGTATGGAACAAAACTAAAATGGGTCCTACCACACCAGCATAGATGTGCCACGCAAGCAGGGTACGCATCGACACACGTCGAGTCACGGCCTGTTTGAGCGTTTTCACTCGTTTGATGACGAGGTATGCCAGTGGAACGAGCATCAGCGTGGCCCCGCTCACACCAAGCATACCGCCCCAGAAACTCCCTGCAAAACGTGGCGATCGGTGGACAAGAAAGCCGAGCCAGAAAAGAGTCAGAAAGAGCACCAGACCGCCAATCGTTAGGGCTTCACGTTCCTTCATGAGTTTTCAAATTCTTTAAGCATCGACCGCCACCTTGTCGGTGGACTTGGCCTGGCAAGCGAGAATCATTCCTGCGGCTTGGTCCTCTGGATCCAGGCCGTCCTCGACTTCCATGGTCACTGACCCGGACAAGAGTTTGACCTTGCATTCTCCGCACGAACCAGTCCGGCAGGAATAGTCGATTGTGACGTCGACTCGTTCGGAGGCCTCCAGGACCGTCTCATCCGGCATGAGTTCCGTTGATGTATTCGATCTCTGAAAGGTGACCGTCCCGGTCTTCTCAACCGGGGTCGTTTTTAGAATTTCCTCGCGTTTCGCAGCCCTGACCTTCGGTTTCTGTTGCGAGCCAAAGTTTTCGGTGTGAATCTTTTCCCCAGGTACGCCCAACTCGCCCAACATCTGCTTTATAGCATCCATCATGGGCGGTGCCCCGCACAGATGAATCCACTTCGAGGCGATACCAGGCACCCACTGCGCCAGTAATTCCTTGGTAATCCGCCCGCGATGGTAACCGTCGGCGTCCTGTTCCAGACGACTCATAGCGATAAAAACATGTAAATTTGGATGACGCGCTTGAAGCGTCTTTAATTCCGACTGGAAGATGAGGTGTTCTTGATCGCGGCACGCCGCGATGAAGTAGATGTCGCCGGGCCAACCCATGTCGGTCAATGCCCTGGTGATACTCGTCATTGGAGTGATGCCGACGCCGCCAGAGATGAGCACAATGCTGTCTGCTTCCTTCCCAGTAAACACAAACTTCCCGCTCGGGGCTTGAACCTCAAGCGTGTCGCCTACCTCGACGGCGTCGTGTAAATAGCGCGATCCGGCGCCTTGCTCTTCACGTTTCACCGTGATCTCGCAATAGTATCCTTGAGTTGGAGAAGATGACATGGTATAGCTTCGACGAATCGGCTTGTCGCCGGTCGGCATGGTTAACGTGAGGAATTGCCCAGGCAGATAACTGAAGGGAATGCCCCCTCCATGACAGGCCACGAGCCGGAAAGTTTTGACGTCCACGGTTTCCTGGTAGATTTGGGCGACCCGAAGTCTGCAGAGTTTCTTCTTGGCGACGGGCAGAAGTCCCTTCGAGATATCAGGTCGATCTGTTGATTGGTCCTCTTTGGTTGCGCATACGTCTGTTGAGTCATCGCAGCATTCTGCAGAAGCCGTTGCCAAACGTTTCACTTCTTCCGACGTGGGCGGACGGGCGGATTTGGCTTGGGAAATTGATGGTGGAACTCCTCCACCAGATGGTGTCACTTCGACGGGGACAGTGGTAGCTGGTTTCTTAGAAGAAGCGGCTGGTGGAGGATTCGCAGGACCGGAATCCTCAGCAAGTCGTTTCAGCAATGCCGCCGCGCGGCGCATTTTGAAAAAGTAGAGAAATAACATGGCCACCGCAAACCCGATAAGGAGCAGCATCACATAGAAATGAAACCAGGATAGCCCTAAAATCCCATGGGCCTGCTGGCCCTCCCTTGGAGGAAGCAGGTTCATTTCCTGCTTGAACCATTGCAGAGCGACATTGCGCGGTGACGTGCCTTCTGCCAATGCTCGATGGGCAGCCAGACCACTTTCGAATTGAGACATCCCCTCATGCAACATCCTCGTGGCCTCTTGCATAGCTAAAAAATTGTTTGTTGGGGCCGACAGCGATAAGGATTTCAGTCCTCCTGCCATCAAGGCTGTCCCTTGCTTCATACGTTCATGTGCCTGCTGTTGCACCTTGGCGCGTTGTTCAACAGGCAAATCAGGAAGGCTCATGAGTGTGGGGTATAAGGCTTTGGGTTTAGGCGCCCCCATTTTTTCCATCATCTTGTCCATGCCCCCGCCCGGGCCACCCATCATGCTGCCCGGGCCACCACCCTTTCTTCCAGGAGGACCGCCGACCACACTACCGGAGGCGCCCTCTTGCCTTTCGCCGCCTTCTGCTCCGCTTGAGCTGTTGGCTTGGTCCGGATGATGACTGGCATGTTCCTCAGGCGAGGTTTGGGCGAAACCAGGGCCCACCAGCATTAAAAACCACGCAGCTATGACGGCGACAGTGAGAAAGCGTTGGCGGTGAGTTCTTGTGAGAGGGGCCTCTGTCATAGCGACGCAACCTCGATCCTGCGGTTCATGGCGTCGAAGTCTTTTGGTGCCCGATAACGAATCTCAATCGACTTCGTTTTGGCGGAAGACATAACGCTGCTCCTTTCACAACTTTAAGAAGAGATTCCTCGGGGACGATGATCTTTCCCGATTCGATGACATTCGCTCAGTCGGGTATCGTGCCGACCCTCGCATTTAGCTAGCGCATTTTATGAGGACCTCCCATGAGTCCCATACCCTCTGAACGCATGCCTCGAGAACCCCTGTGCCCGATACCCTTTTCAATCGGACACTGGCCTGTCTTGGCAACGACGGGACAATCGTTCGCTACCTTGCGCTGACACTCTTCAAGAGAAAGAGACGTATCCGTCCTTAAACAAACCGCCATCTTCTGATACATATCCGCCATGTCTTTCCGCAACTCCGACGACATCGGGGTCGTGGACTGCGACTTGTCTTCTGCGAAACTCAACGAAGAAAGACTTAACGTGAAACATACAAGGACACCTGAAACAATTTGTCTTTTGGTCTGCATGGCCCTTACTCCTTTCATGGTTCGGTTGTGACTGTTGATTAGAAATCATCGTCCCCAACAGGGCACGATGTTGATCATGTGTGAAAGCCTTGGTGGCCTCCTCCACCGTGCGAATGAAATTCATGCGCCGATCGGCCTACAGGTTCCCAATTTCGGCCATTTAGGTTTGCATCTGAGCAGAACCCGTCAACAGGGAAAGCACTTACTCAGCTTGTTCGATACGGTGCATCCGTCACTCATCCACGATTTCTCAGGCACGATGACTCGCCCCTGATCGGCAAGCCATCCCATTCTGCTAACTCCCGCATTCGTGTTTTTCCAAATCCGCAGGGTTTCCAAAATCATTTCTGTTCAGACCCCTGAGCCTTGGATTGCGGCGATCCCGTTCCAAGCAAAATCTGCCGCTGTTGCTCGGTAAGCACTTGAGCGGCCTCACCTACCGCACGGAAAAAGCCGAGTCGCTGATCTCCCTTCAACTTTTCGATTTGGCGGATTTTGGGCTCGATTCGCTGAATGGCGGGTTGATCTGAACTGGTCAAGACCCACAGCTCTTGTTCGGCTTGCTCAACCTGCCGATCGAAGGTCGCTTGGGTTAGCAGGGCTTGTTCTTTAATTTGATTGATGGCCAATTCCTGTTGCGGAGAAAGTGTGATGTGCTCTTGGTGATCGAGGAAAAAATCGGTTCCCCCAATATGATAGAGATGAGATGCCCCAGGAAACCCGGGTAGAGCCGACCCTGACATTCGGCCTTTCCGTGTTCTCATCTTTCCCATCATCCCCATATTCTCCATTCCCATTTTCCGGGAACCCATTCCCATCGTTCCCATTCCCTCTTTCCCCATACCACTCATTTTTCCGGTTTTCCTACCCGAGCTGGGTTGACCACAGCCTCCTTCTCCACACCCCATAGGGTCCATTCCCATCTGAGCGTTCACCAAAGACACCGAGCCTCGGTGATCTTGTTCCAAAGCGGCTTCCAGACTGGCAATATTGCCACGCAATTCTACCAACTGCTGACTGATGATCATTGAAGAATCGGTAGTCCGATTGCCTTGATGTCGTTGAGGACTCCATGTTGTGTTTTGACTATATACCGGGGAAAGTGGCGTGAGACTTAAAACCATGAAAAGAACCAATGTCGTTCGCCGGCTCCTTTTTCCCACATTACGATTATTCCAAGATCGCATGATTATTCCCTCCTTTTAAAAAGAAAACAGTTTAAAACCCTCTGGCGGCTGGGTGTTTCCTGGGCCGCTTAAGGGAAGCTTGGCATGAACGTTGGCCAAGGTTTCCATGTCTTCAGCGGCTTTCGTGTATCGCTCAACCAGGTTTTCACAATGTCGAGCTAATTCAGAGGGTAAGCCTGGCTTGGTCTGTTGTCTCCCGTATTCATCAGCCATTTGACGCATCACTTCGCCCTTGGCGCGCAACGTTGCAGACTCCGTCAGATACCATACCTTCAATCCAGCGTGATCATTGCGTTCCACCAATTCTTTCGGTTGATTCGAAGCACACCCTACAAGGAAGGTGATAGATAGGATGAACACCATACGAAACCATGTTGGGACCCTTCTCATTATGCCCCTCTCTTGCGGTTTCAGTTGCACCGATGTGCTGGAATAACTAGTCTCTATCACCAAAGATAATCCTATGTGCCTTTCAGTTCTTCAACGAGCCATTTTTGAAAATCCTCTTGGGTTTTCATTTTCATAAATACAGCCTTGGCGGTTTCAGGGTGGTGTTCGAAGTGCGCTGCCAGGATTTCAGAGAGTTGTTGGTTCCCACCAGGACTCAGACTGAATTTCTCTAAAATTTGATGGACAAATTCTTCATCGGCGGCTCCTCGTTCAATGAGTCGTTCTCGAAGAGAGGTATCCACCAACGCCTGGTCAATCAAAGAGACTTGTGGAGGGGGTGCCGACTCTCCACAGGCCATTAGCCCTAAGGTGGAAGAAAGAAACATTCCCGCCACCCATACATACATCAGAATTCGACCGTTCATACGAAACCGCTCCCCCTAGCTTTACCCGTTTTGTCCCAGCCTTCTGATCTTGACCAGCCAATTTCGGTTGTTGGCAATTTCAATCACATGTAAGACGGTATTTCGCTCGTCGCATTACAGTTTTCGTAAGCAAGTAAAAATTCAATGTGGCATTCTCTCCCAGTGTTCACAATCACAGTTCATAAAGTTGTGTTCAGGACAACAGCCCTTGCAGGACACGAGGAGTGCGTGCTTGAGAGCCTGTCGCGCTCGATGCAGGCGCACTCGGACTAGGTTGAGCGTTATGTCTAAGTCCTCTGCCACCTTTGCGCGTGATTCGCCACGAAGATCGATCCGCTCCAACATCTCGCTATACTCGGGTTTGAGCGTGGGGAGGAGCTGATAGAAACACATACATGCTGCCTCAGAATCCACATCGTCTTTCAAAAACTTGGGTTGAAAGTAGGCATATTGGGCCTCACTCTGCTGCCTGGCCGTTTTGGCACGATAATAATCAGCCAGGGTGCTGCTCAGTACCCGATACAACCATTGCAGAACACTCTCTCGCTTTTTGATATCTGACGCTTTGCTGATAGCTCGAAGGTAGAATTGTTGCAGGACTTCCTCCGCCATATCCGTACTCCCCATATGACGGGTGAGGAAGCGAAGAAAGGCACGCCGATTGTTGATGAGCAACTCGGCCACATCAGGGCTTATCGGTTTCCTGGAGTTGTGCGATTCCGGATTTGAGGACACTGTCAAGAAGTCCTTTCCTAAATGATTTGCGCTACACCTCTCATGTTGGTGAGCCATGTGGCCTTCGGATGCCGGTCCTGGAGTACTCGGTTCAACCGTTCCATATTTTCGGAACGGCGGAGCATTCCAAATGACGGGATGACCGGGATCGCCACCAGGGTCAGAAGGATGACAGTAAAGATAGCGTCGGCCAAGGTCTGGGCATGCATGCGGCTTGTTAACCAACGCGGGCATTAGAGGCAAGGCTCGTGTTAGAACCATGCTCGCACGCCCACCACGAATCGAATTTGACTCCGGTTTCCGCCCTCTTGCCCCACGAGGGTGGCGGTCTCTCCAAAACTTCTATCCAAGGAAACTCCAATGTAGGGAGCGAACTCGCGTCGGATTTCATAGCGCAGGCGTGCGCCTCCTTCAAGGTTGTTGAGCCCAGAACCAGTTGTGAACTTCTTAACTCGTTGAATCGCGACATTCGTTTCACCTCGAAGCTGAAGGATGAGTCGTTGACTCAAGAACAGGTCTTTCGTTGTCGTCAAGCGAGCAGACACGTGGCCGCGATGACTCACAAAAAGAGCGGACTCGATTTCGTAGTTATAGGGAACGAGTCCTTGTAGGCCAATCACTGCCAGTCCACGCGTCACATTTCGTCCTTCGAAGGACTGTGTTTCAAGGCGACCACCGATCTGAAAGTCGTAATACTGTTGGAAAAAACGTCCGTAGAGTAGTTGAGAGTCAACATCGTAGTCGGCCTTCAATGCGGAGTTTTGTTGCCCTTCGCTTTTGAACCAGAGGCGGTTGTAATCCCCGCCATACCAACCTTCGATGTCCCACCGATAGTCGTTCCCACTTCCTGACCCACCTATTTTTGGACGGTATTCAAGGACGTCGACGAGAAAAAAGCTGTGGTTCCGTTGATCGTCGACCGGACTGGGCCAGGCAGGCTGGGAGGCGACGTTTGACACTGTGCCCAACTGCGCGTCTGCATGCACCACAGGAGAGGTCTGCGTGTTCGCATCCGCAGGGGGCAATGCTTGAGGGATGGTCTGCGCAGAGACGCCTGCCGCGTAGAGTTCCAGGCTCAAGAGACTCATCACCGTCAGCGAAAGAATACCTCGAAGAGGCGCGCTCATGAACGCACCTCCGGCTCTTTGCTGGTTACCTCGACGATCCGGAACATCCCTGCTTCCATATGAAGGAGCAGATGGCAGTGAAACGCCCAACGTCCCGGTGCGTCAGCGGTGATCGCGACGGATAGCCGCTCGGCAGGCTTGACGATGACCGTGTGCTTACGCGGCAGGTAGGCACCCGTGCCGTTCTCAAGGTGCATCCACATCCCGTGCAGATGCAGGGGATGCTCCATCATCGTGTCGTTCACGAAGGTCAAGCGCAGACGCTCGCCATAACGAAAGCCAATGGGCTCTTTCGCTTCCGAAAACTTCTTGCCGTCAAACGACCACATATACCGCTCCATGTGGCCCGTGAGGTGAAGTTCGATCTCACGCTCCGGCTCCCGTTGGTCGGGATAGGGCGTAAGGCTTTTCAAGTCGGTATAGACCAGGACCCGCGTGTCGGAATTTGCTAACCCAACGCCGGGTTCATCCAGACGACTTCGGGAATACTCGGCGACTGCTTGATTGCCGGGACCATGATGCCCCGGTGCATGCTGGACGGGCGTGCTGCCAGGAATCTTCGAGTGGGAACGACCATCCACTGGCATATCTGACATCATGTCCATGTCCGGTACATGTTGGGTTTCTTCTTTCCCTGGCATCTGCATGCCCGGGTCGTGCGAGTGGCTCGCACCATCCTGATTGTTCGTGCTGTCGCCCATATCCATCCCCTTCATATCCATGCCTTCCATCATCATGCCCATATCTGCCATGGTGCGGAGCGGCCTTGGGCGACGTTCAGGAAGCGGGGCGCGCATGCCTACACGCGGAGCGAGTGTGCCGCGCGCGTAGCCACCGCGATCCATCGTCTCAGCGAATATGGTGTAGGCACGATCCTCGGCGGGTTCGACGATCACATCGTACGTTTCCGCCGGTCCGAAGCGAAACTCGTCCACCATGACGGGCTGCACGTTTTGCCCATCCGCCTGTACCACTGTCATTTTGAGACCCGGTATGCGGACATCGAAGAAGGTCATAGCCGCCGCGTTGATGACGCGCAGGCGGACCCGGTCGCCTGGACGAAAGAGCCCCGTCCAGTTACCAGCGGGCGACAAGCCGTTCATCAAATAGATATACGCGTGGCTAGTGACATCCGCGAAATCCGTTGGGTCCATCCGCATCCGGTCCCAGCTCAAGTAGCTGTCAAGTGCAGTGCCCCAGCCCCATCTTCCTACGTCGGAGAAAAACTCAGGTGCCGTGCGTCTCTGGAAGTTATAGTAGCCGGATAGTTTTTTGAGATTGTTGAACAGCGCTTCCGGCGACTCGAAGGTCCAATCCGAGAGGACCACGACATAATCACGATCATAGTGAAACGGCTCCGGCTCAATCGGGTCGATGATGATCGGCCCGTAGACACCCGATTGCTCCTGTGAGCCCGAGTGGCTGTGGTACCAGTACGTGCCGCTTTGCCGAACCGGGAAGCGATAGGTAAAGGTTGAGGCCGGCTTGATGCCACCGAAACTGACACCGGGCACGCCGTCCATATCTGGCGGAAGAATCAATCCGTGCCAATGAATTGAGGTATCTTCCTTCAAACGGTTGATGACGTTGAGGGTAATGTCTTCGCCTTCCTGCAGGCGAATCAAGGGACCCGGTACCGTGCCATTGATGGTTTTCGCCATCCCGGTTTGCTCCCCAATTCGAAACGGAGTCTCGTCGATGAGTAATTCAATGGCCTTTCCGTCTAACGGTGATATGGATGTCGCCCCTGTCGTCGTGGCACTTGCCCAGACATAGGATGGAACTAGGCGTGCCATGGCCGCCATCAGCCCCAGCGTTCCAATGCCTTGCAACAACGCTCGACGGGTTATTCTGGTGTTTTGACTGCCCATGTTGATCCTCCCAATTTTCCTTTCGCGGAGTCTCGACGTTTATCCTCCGATATATTTCTTACTGCAAGGCGATACGCTTATGCGATGCCGTACGCCAACATGGCATCGGCCACCTTGACAAAACCGGCAATGTTAGCGCCCCTCACATAGTCCATATGCTTGTCCTTATCCTCACCATACTCGACGCACTGTTGATGGATATGTGCCATGATGTCCTGTAACCGTCGATCAACGTCTTCACGCGTCCATGGGAGACGGAGTGCATTTTGACTCTGTTCCAGACCGGATACCGCTACGCCACCAGCATTGGCCGCCTTGCCAGGCGCAAACAAGATACCCGCTTCACGCATATAATGGACGGCCTCCAACGTGCTAGGCATATTGGCACCCTCGGCAACGAGCTGAATGCCATTTGCAACCAGAAGTTTGGCGTAGGCTCCATCCAGCTCATTTTGTGTCGCACAGGGGAAGGCCAAGTCCGCCACAACCGACCAAGGACGCTGGCCCGGATAGAACATGGCTGCCGGGTATTGTTCGGTATATTCACTGATCCGGCCTCGGCGTTTCGTCTTAAGGGCCATCACCCAAGCCAGTTTGTTTTGGTCAATGCCGTCCGGGTCATGGATGAATCCGCTGGAGTCAGATAGGGTCAATACCTTGGCACCTTCCTGAAGCAACTTTTCCGCACAATACAACGCCACGTTACCAGAACCGGAAATGATGGCGGTTTTGTTAGAAAGGGATTCACGGCGTCGTGCTAACATATGTTTGCTGAAATACACCACTCCATAGCCCGTGGCCTCCGTACGGATCAGGCTGCCACCAAAAGCCAGTCCTTTTCCCGTCAAAACGCCAGTAAAGCGGTTTTGCAGGCGTTTGTACTGCCCAAATAAATAGCTGATCTCCCTTGCACCGACACCGATATCGCCGGCGGGTATATCGGTATCCTCACCGATATGACGGGAAAGTTCCGTCATGAGCGACTGGCAAAAGCGCATCACTTCGCGGTCGCTTTTGCCCTTAGGATTAAAATTGCTGCCGCCCTTGGCGCCCCCCATGGGCAAGCCGGTTAAGGCGTTTTTATACACTTGTTCAAAGCCCAAGAATTTCAGCACACTCTGGGTCACACTGGGATGAAAGCGCATACCACCTTTGTAGGGACCAATCGCATTATTGAATTGCACGCGCCAGGCGCGGTTGCAGCAGATGGTTCCTTCATCGTTTTCCCAACAAACTCGGAAGATCACAATGCGGTCGGGCTCCGTCATGCGTTCCAGAATATGTGCGTCACTGTATTTTGGATGTGATTGCACATAGGGTATGACCATCTGGGTAAATTCCTGAACAGCCTGGTGAAATTCGTACTCGGCGGGATTGCGTTCCTGAATACCGCCATTGAACCTGTCGATTTGTCCTTGTATATCTTCGGCCAATAGTGTCACGGTACGTTCTCCTTAAGCGGTAAGATCACCTGTGTCTTTTCTAACGATACGGTGCGGGAGAAGTTCCCGATTTCATGTACTTCAAGTTCGATTAATGTGAATGCCCCATGGGCCCATCCGAAGCTTGCTCTTCTGAATCAGTTTCAACATTTCCGTATTTTCTGAACGGGGGAGCATTCCAAATCACCGGATGGCCTGGCGCCAAATTGGCCGCTTCAATAAAGTGAGGCCGGGCTGCTGCAACTGGGCCTTTCCGGTAGAGTGCCAAGCCCAGATTGTAATGGGCTTCTGCTAATTTAGGCTGGACTTGAGCCGCTTCTTCGTATTTCCCAATGGCTGCCGTCCATCGGTGTTCCGCAAAACGTTGATTACCTTCTACGATCAGTTGGGCCGCTTGAGAAGTGGCGTTTTCAGGTGGCAGAAGAGGCCCTTCTTGATGGGAATGGGGTGTCCCCGCACATCCTCCTAGCCATAGCACGGCGGTTAAGAACGCTGCACCCAAGCTGTTTCTTGTGTTCGTCATGTGATTCATTAATCGCCACTCCTTCCTTCCGAGTTATGGTGTTCAGTTGCTGGGTATTCTTCCAACCCTGGCATGGACGCCTGTTTCCTTAACTCCCATCCTCTCCAGATGATGTAAATGGCTGGCAGAACGAGAAGGGTGAGCATCAAGGTCGTCACCATGCCTCCAATCATCGGAGCGGCAATCCGCTTCGTGACATCGGCCCCACTGCCATGCGTCCACATGATCGGAAGCAGTCCGGCAATCGTCGAGCCGACCGTCATCGTGATCGGACGCACCCGTTTGACGCTGCCTTCGATGACGGCGTCGATCAGATCTTTCATGTTGGTGAGCCGCCCTTCAGCGGTCCAATTGGCATACGTCTGATCCAAATAGGCAATCATGATAATCCCAATCTCCGCGGACACCCCGACTAAGGCAATAATTCCCACCCAGACGGCGACACTCAAGTCGTAGTCGAGAAGGTACAATGCCCAAATGGCTCCGATCGCAGCAAAGGGCACCGAAAGTAGGACAATGAGGCTCCTGGCGATGGACTGAAAATTCAGATAGAGCAGCAAAAAGACAATGAGAAGAGTCAGGGGCACCACGTACATGAGGCGGGCTTTGGCCCGCTGCATATATTCATATTGCCCACTCCAATTTAAGTGATACCCTTGAGGCATCGGCACCTGCTGGGCAACAATCTGCTGCGCTTCCTGGACATAACTGCCCAGATCGCGGCCAGCCACATCCACATAGACATACCCCACTAACAGCGAACCTTCACTTTTCACCACTGTGGGTCCCTTTACCAGACTGACATCAGCCAGTTGAGTAATCGGGATCTGTTGACCGGTGGAGGTTGAGACCAACACGCGTTGGAGATCTTCCAGCGAATTTCGAAAGGCACGCGAATAGCGGAGATTCACTGGGAATCGTTCCCGCCCTTCGATGGTCGTGGAGATGTTTGTTCCCCCGATGGCCGATTCAATGACCCGCTCCACATCACTGACCAGCAAGCCATAGCGGGCGATTTCTTCGCGCTTCATCCTGAAATAGACGTAATACCCGTCCCCTGTTCGCTCGGCGAAAATATTGCGGGTGCCCGGGACATCGCGGAGCGCATTTTCCAACTCGCCACCAATCCGTTGGATTTCATCCAAATCACGTCCGTATATTTTGATGCCGAGAGGCGTACGAATGCCGGTCGTGAGCATATCCAGGCGTCCCTTGATTGGCATGGTCCACGCATTCGCTAATCCTGGAATTTGGAGCGCCTGATCTAATTCATTCTCCAACTTCTCGACGGTCATACCAGGTCGCCATTGTTCCTCGGGCTTGAGATTAATAATAGTTTCGATCATGGTCAGTGGTGCAGGATCCGTGGCTGTTCTGGCTCGACCGGCTTTGCCAAACACACTTTCCACCTCGGGGAATTGCTTGATTATCCGGTCGGTCACTTTGAGTGCGCGTTGCATTTCCGTGATGGAGGCACCGGGTACGGTCACCGGCATATACATCAAGGTCCCCTCATACAATGGCGGCATAAACTCGGAGCCTAATGTCATGAAGGTGGGCAACGTGGCCACAAGTCCGATGACAGCAAGGAGGACGACCGTCTTTCGGAAACGAAAAACAAATCCAGCGATGGGCCGATACCCGGCAATGAGCACACGAGCGAGCGGATTCCGGGCTTCGCTGGCAATCTTGCCTCGCACCAATAGCACCATGAGAAGCGGCACCACCGTGATGGACAAGAGCGCTGCAAAGCCCATAGAAAAGGTCTTCGTATACGCTAAGGGCCGAAAGAGCCGGCCTTCCTGAGCCTCTAACGTAAACACCGGTAAGAAGGACACGGTGATGATCAGCAGCGAAAAGAAGAGAGGTTTGCCCACTTCTTTGGCCGCCTCAATGATGAGGGTGACTCGATCGGTATCTTTTCCACCTCGTTCGAGTTTCTTATGCGCGTTTTCCACCATCACAATCGCCCCATCTACCATGGCGCCAATGGCAATGGCGATTCCGCCCAGGGACATGATATTGGAGCTGACCCCCAAGTAGTACATGGCCGTGATGGCCATGAGGATCGCTAACGGGAGGGTCAGGATGGCCACTAAGGCACTGCGAACATGAAAGAGGAAGAGGATGGTAATCAGACTGACGATCACACTTTCTTCAATCAGCTTTTCTTTGAGCGTCGCCACAGAACGGAGGATCAGATCAGAGCGATCATAGGTCGGAATGATTTCAACGCCTTCAGGGAGCGCGGGGGCAATTTCTGTGATTTTGGCTTTGACGCGTTCAATAACATCCAAGGTGCTTTCCCCAAACCGCACGACGACGATGCCACCCACGACTTCACCGGTCCCATTCAGTTCTGTGAACCCTCGCCGAAGATCAGGCCCTAATTCTACCCGGGCAATGTCCTTAAGGAGTATGGGGGTGCCTTGTGCATCCGTCCCGACCGCCACTTGCTCAAGGTCCGTCACGGATTCAATGTACCCTCGGCCCCAGACCATGTATTCTCGTCCAGTAAATTCCACCACCCGGCCGCCCACGTCGTTGTTACTCATCCGAATCGCATGCATGACTGTGTCCAACGAGAGGTTGTACGCTTGGATGGCATTGGGCTCCACATTCACCTGGTACTGCTGGACATACCCTCCAATACTTGCCACATCCGACACGCCAGGGACCGCCTTGAGCCAGTACCGGATATACCAGTCTTGCAGCGTGCGTAACTCAGCCAGATCTAACTGCCCTGTGGAGTCCACCACGGCATATTCAAATCCCCATCCTACGCCGGTGGCATCGGGGCCAAGCGTGGGGGTGATCCCGTCAGGCAGGGCTTTCATGGCCTCATTCATGTATTCCAGAATTCGACTGCGGGCCCAGTACATGTCGGTGCCATCTTCAAAAATGACATAGATAAAGGAGAGCCCAAAAAAGGAATAGCCCCGGACAGTTTTGACTTTGGGGGCGCCCAACATGGTAGTGACAATGGGATAGGTCACCTGATCCTCAACAAGTTGAGGCGCCTGGCCCGGCCATTCCGTAAAAATAATTACCTGCACATCGGACAAGTCCGGAATGGCATCCAATGGCATCACCCGCATGACCCAGACGCCCCAGGCCACGAGGAAGGCGACGAGCAGCAGGACGACAAATTTGTTTCTCGCGCTGTATTCGATGATTTTCTCAATCACGAAACGAGTTCCTTCTTCACGGTTGCATGTCCCCTATGGGCATTGATTGCTCGGCGTTCTTTTTCTTTCCCATGTCCATGCCTGGCATCATCATCTCGGTGGCCGCTTTCAGGTTACTTTCCGAATCCACGAGAAAGTTGCCCCTGGTGACCACCAACTCTCCAGCCTGAATTCCCTCCAGAATTTCATACGCATCCCGCGTCCGCACACCCACCGTGACTTTGCGCGGCTCGAACATGCCTTGGCCTTGATCAATAAACACGAGTTGTTCCGTACCTGAATCAAGGACGGCTGTCGTGGGAACGACGAGTCGCTTTCCACGTGGAATCTGGATGTCGATATTGGCGAACATGCCTGGTTTGAGTGCCCATTTTGGATTCGGCAGTTCGAACCTGACTTTGACCGTCCGCGTTTTGGTTTCAAGTATGGGATACACGTAGGTCACTTTGCCGGTGAATGTTTGGCCTGGGAAATACGACAGGGTCATCGTGGCTTGCTGCCCCAGTTCTACGAGGGGGATTTCATATTCATACACATCTGCCAGAACCCACACTGTTGATAAATCAGCCAAGGCGTAGAGTTCCATGGCCGGCATCACGTGCATGCCTTCACGAACCGCCATATGCAGGACATAGCCTGAGCTTGGGGCATGCAAGGGCAAGGTCCGAAGGACTTTCCCGGTTTTCTCCAAATCTCGAATATGGTCGGGCGTAATATCCCAGAGAGAAAAACGTTGGCGGGTGACTTCCAGGAGGGACTTAGCGTTTTGCGCAATCTCCGGAAATTCGCTGTCCCCAAGGGATTTCACCGCTTTTAAGGCCAACAAATATTCTTCCTGAGTGGAGACAAGTTCGGGACTATACATTTCAAACAGTTTTTGATTTTTCTGGACCTGTTCACCCGTAAACTTCACGTAGAGTTCCTGCACCCACCCTTCGAGTTTCGTGTGCATGTGGGTCAGCCGTCGTTCGTCAACTTCGACCTGACCCACGGTGCGGATCGTATGAGTCAGGTCTCGAATCGTGGCGGGTTCAGTCTTAACCCCAATCATTTGTTGCTTGTGTTGACTGACCATCACACCCTTGTTCTGTGCGGGTAGAGGCGAGATCTTTGGAGTCTGCGTGACTGGTTGGGGCGAGACCATTTTTTCTTCTGTGGTTTGGGTTGGGTGCATGCGTTCTGGCGCCCTCACCATGAACCACCAGTATGCCCCAACTCCCACGGCCACCATCGCCGCAAGGAATCCAACCCATAGCCATAGTGTCAGGCCTTTTTGGTTACGAATGAATGAGTGTGATGGTTTCATGAGTTTAATTCCTCGTGACAGCTTGTCCGTGCAGAGGTTGCCCAATGACCTCTTCAATCTTGGCGATGGCAATTTCGTGGTCGGTTGTTTGGCGATGGAGATCCAATTCGTCTTGCTGCAGGTTGAGCACATTGTCGAGCATGGTCAGAAAGTCCACCTTTCCGACCCCATACCCAGCCATCGATGATTCAAGCGCCAGCGACGCTTGAGGAATGATGGCTCCTCCAATCAGTTTCACCAAACGTGCAGCTCGTTGGACTCGGACAACATTGTCCTTCATCCGAAACAAGGCGTCTTGCAGCACCGCATCATAGTTCTTCCGTGCCCCTTCCAAGTTTGCGAGCGCTTCTTTTTCTCCATAGCGTTGTTTGGTGGAATAGTAGAGCGGTACCTTTATGCCAAACATGCCAAATGCATCGGTCAGCTCATTTGATCGGAATGACTGCATGGTTCCGAGAGTGACGACAAAATCTGGATAATATTCCCGCTGGGCTAATGCTAAAGACGATTGACTTTTTTCAATGCCATGCGCCTGGACTTGCAGGATCGGAGACTGTTGTTTGACCAGCTTGATGAGTTCTTCAAGGCTATACGGTAGCGACGTCAGTGTTGGTTCCTCGGGTTTGCCAAGTGGCATGGTTGGCGGGCGATTGAGGATTCGATTGAGTTCCGCGGTGATCGTGTGTTGTTCCTGCTCCAAGCTGGTCAATCGCTCCATTTCTCTGGAAAGCTCAACTTGCGCCCGGAAAACGTCTTGCTGAATCCCTTTGCCCACCTGGTATCGCACTTCCGCAGTTTTCTCCAACTCTTTGAGAATCATGAGATTTTTGTTCACCACTTCAATCGATTCATGAATGAAATGAAGGTTGAAGTAAGCGACCTTTAACTGGGCGATGACCCGAAGTTGAATGGCCCTATAAGCCTTGCTGACTTGATCAGCGGCTTTGGAAGCCACTTCTCCTTTAAGACCCAGCTTTCCTGGGAATGGAAACTGTTGTTGAACTTGGAATCTGCCCTCTCTCATGACGTCAGGACCGCGGTAGCCGAAACCCACGACTGGATCAGGCAGAGATTGGACTTGGGGGATTGTCGCTTTCGTAGCTTCCCACCGCTGCTTGGCTGTCTGAATTTCCGGATTCCGCTGATAGGCTTCCTCGATGAGCGTGTCCAGTTTCAAGGGAGGCTCAGCACCAAGAACCGACAGACCGGGGACAAGAGACAGCAACAGCCCTATGGTAAAGATTCGTAGATATGAACGTTGGAGCTGAAAAGATTCCATGATGCCCCCCTAACATGATGACGGAAATAGTCAACTACGCTCGGAAACCCCATGGGATTCCGAACACTTTTGCCATTCAGTTGTTAGGGAAACTCAATTCAGAAAAACAGAGAAGAGAAGAAACAGCAGAGGGTAGGTGGTGGAGTTGGGTGTCCTTTCATTGCCTAGAAACTTGAAAAGACCGAAACTCGGGATGTCGTGTAGCCATGTGATAGTCGCTACAGAAAGAAGGCTAACGGAGACATCATCATTTTCAAAAATTCCCGCAGACGTGGTCAGTAAGTCGGGACAGTCTCCCGTTGATTGAGAAGAAGAGGAATGGTGAGAAGTTTGTTGTGAGTGATGTGTGTCGGTTGCGGAGGCTGGCATGGGGCAATACATACCCCCTACCCCGCATACCACAAATGCCAAAAGCAGGAACGGGATAAAGCTTCTTAGTGTCGATTGAAATTTAAGGTTCATTTGAAGAATTGGGACAAGAACATCCTTCCGTGATTTTTAATTAGCCTAACCCTCTTTCGTAATAAAGTAAAGCAAACTTGATACCATCACGCTGAATATTAAGGATTTCAAAGTGTTATCGACGTCCCACTTCTGTAACCAAGTAGGGACCCATTTAAACTGGGGCAATTTGCCCCTTCAAAAAAAATCTAGCATCCTAACATTTGCAGACCACCACACCCTTACCATCCTTCTCTTTCCGCCTTTGGTTCTAATTGAATTGGTTTTCAGACATCTTCGTAACCATTTCTCTAAAGACAATTCTTCCTACGAGTTCATAGACAGCCATAACATCTGCAAATTCCTTTCGTAAGAAAGCCTAAGATTAGGCCAATGGGTCTTGTTGACTTGTCGTGGTCCTTGTTCGTGGCTCCAAAATGTTCAACATTCTAGGACTCCACACAAAATGCCTTTTGCCATCTCAATCTTCCTACCCTTGAAAAAATTTCGCTTTTTGTAGGGCGTTAAAAATCCATATTTATCTGTATCATCCTCAATTTACCGACACTCTAGGTAATTCTTCGAAACATATCAAAGAAATTTTTTTTCAAAACGTAACCATGTCGCATAGCTCCCTGTGAAACCATCCAACATTTTGAACTCACGAATCTTTCTTCTGGGGAACACCTATGTCTACAAGGCTATCGCTCTTCCTACTCCACGACCTTGCCGCCTTTGTGTCAGGTCACCACCGACTTCCACGACTCGGGGATCCACGTTCGCCTTGGACCTATCAGGGCTTCCACCTTCCGTACGTCATTCAACTTCACCATCAACATCCGCACATCCCGAATCGCTGGGACTACTATTTAAAGATTCGAGAATGCGGACTGATTCCTGATCCCATACCACATATTGAATTTTGTTCTGCTCCCGACAGAACTATACCTCGTGACGTAGAGCGGTGGAGCAGGCTTGTTGAGAAAACAATTTCAGCAGGATCGTCGTTTCACTCAATAGTCGATTGGATGGCATGGGCACTCGGCGTCGCTGACACAGCACCGCCTTTAGACGAAACCCTTCACGAACAACTCTACCGCATCGTCAATATCGAACCCTGGCTCCTCCACCCTTACGATTATATGGGGGAGTTGTTGGCTGAACAGCGAAGTCGCGGATGGAATACAACCGGCTTCTTTCCCACCCCGCATGCCATCTGCGAAATGATGACTCAAATGACGGTGGTTGAAGGTGAATCAATAAATGGCCACGATCCACGAACACGATCAATCATGGATCCGTGCTGCGGAACGGGCCGTATGTTGCTCCACACATCAAACTATAGTCTCAACCTCTACGGTATGGACATCGATCCACTGGTACTGACCATCACCAAAATCAATGGAGCCCTCTATTGCCCTTGGCTGGCGTTTCCATTCCCTTCGGATATCTTAAAGACAGATTCATGCACAGCAAAAGAAGCAACGCCAAACGTTCCGGCCTTGCAAGCATCACCAGAGATTGCCAGCAACGATTATAACGGCACGTCAAATCTCCAGCTGACATTCCAGTTCTAATGTGTTCCTCCAACTCAATCTTTTTAATCAGGATCATTGACTCCCTTATTCATGAGGCACGTATGTCCCATCTCACCACGATTCAATCTCAGATTAAGTTTCCACACGCCATCCTCGACGCTGCAAAGGCACTCGGTATCACTGTCATTCAACAGGCAAAAGCTCGCTTTTTCGCCGGGTCCTCTGACATGTGTGACTTTGTGTTACAACTCCCAGGCCGATACGACCTAGGCCTCAAACGTATGGTAGATCAGACTTATCACTTTGTCTGCGATGAAGAGGTGTTATCAGAAACAGAAAATGTGCGAAATGGTGACGCCCTGAGGATTCTAGGTAAACGAGCTGGGCGGTTTCTTCAAGAATACCAGGCCGCGGTCGCACTCGAGCAAGCTCGAGAGGCGGGCCTGACTTACCAACGAAACACCCTTTCAGATGGAACACTTCAAATTCGTCTCACGGGGAGATCCTGACCATGGATGACCCCACGATTACCATCTCTATTTCACCAACCGGTGATGTCACTGTCAAAGCACAGGGCTATCGAGGCTCGACATGCGAAGATGCCACCAAAACGCTCGAAGTAGCCCTTGGCGTTACTGACGACCGAAAAAGAACCCTCGAGTACGATCTTCCGGTCGAGGAGCATACCCATGTTCGTTCTACACATTGATCAATTTGGCATCATACGATGTCCATATACGGAAGACATTCCTCTGACCGCTTTTGGCACTCTGCACGTTGAACGGGCGTCGCACATTGAATGGGAGACCCAAGAACAAGCCTGGACGATCACGTTAATCAATGGTCAACAGCTCTCTGAGACGTTTTCATCTCGCCAGAAAGCTCTGACCTTTGAAGCCGACTACGTTCACAAACACTTTTCAGAACTGATCTCATCATAGCAGCGATTGTTACGTGCCCCCACACTAGAACATCATCCCACAACTAAATTCTTGACGTGCAAAAGACAAGAGGTTCGATGCTATGGATGAACCGAAAGCTCCAAAAATCACGATCACGCAGGTCCGCGCAATGGTTCACGGTATGGACTATAAAATAATTGGGTGGGCAGCCTATGAGTGGCAGCAAGTCAGGGATAGTCATACCTGTTTACAATGGCAAGAAGTGGAAGTCGCACATTCCCCCTATCTCTCTGTACTCAAAGACATCGTCCGAAAAAAGTATCCTGGTCATACCATCACGGTTGAAGATTAATCAGAGAAAAACTGTTCAACGCTGATCACATCTTACAAATTTCATGACCTCATGTCCTTTGTCTCAAGCGGTTCATCCACTTGAGTCTCTGTAACGACCTGTTTCGACCATAGCCGATCACGACATCCTTCAATGTACTTGGCGACACATGATGAGCACAGTGTTTGCTGGCACCAGCAGACACGACACTGACTCCCGGCAAAATGAGTGTGACAAAAATCACACTGTATAGAAATGTGCCCTCGGAATGCTGCAAAACAATAGTAGGATCATCTGTCGCGTAATACTTATAGTGAGATGAATTACCGATTACCTGTGCGTTGGTACAAGAGCATCTGTCTTTTCAGTTTGCTTCTGATGGCAGAAGTTCCACTATCCTATGCCCTGCCCCCTTCCGGTCCCGCTGAGTTGCCGGCCGTGCGCAAATGCCAGGAACTCACGGCAGTAGCAGGGAATCTGTACCGTCTGCGTGTTCAACTTGAAGCCCGAGCTCAACAACAGGATCCACTCGCCGAGTTTTGCCTGAGCCTTGTCCCAGATCCTCGGGATGCGCTCGCTCCCTTTCAGTGGCTCGCACAGTCAGCGAAACATGGTTTGCCAGAAGCTCAACTCTTGATGGGAACGGCATACGAAACGGGCATGTGGACAGACCCCGATCCTCAGCAGGCCCTCGTTTGGTTTACACACGCTGCTCAAAAGGATTTTGGTCTGGCACAATTTGAACTCGCCGCCATTCATTTTGAAGGACGCCTAGGCATTCAGCCAAACCTTCCGGAGTCCCTGTTCTGGGCCACACTGGCAGATGAACACAAGATTCCCGAGGCCCAGGAACTACGAGCTTCGCTTGAACGAGCCTTGAAACCGAGACAGCAACAGATGGTTCGACTGCGTCTTCAGGAGTGGCATTCATCATTATCGAGGCCGTAGTTCAAAATGGAGGTTCTTATGAGTCAACAGAAACTGAGGCCACTGATTATTCTCTTTCTCACTGTTCCGATGTTTACCGCCTGCAGTGGACACTTCACCCTCAGCACGCAAACAACCCTCAAGACCAGCAAAAGTGTCTTCCTGAAACCATCTTCCCAGAAAACCGTCTTGGTCGAAACCACCAATACGTCTGACAATCCCAATGTTCAGTTTAGCCGGCTCTCCTCAATCTTGGAAGCGAAAGGGTATCAGGTCGTGACCGATGCTGAGGAAGCACAATTCTTACTGCAGGTTAATGTCGTGTACTGCGACGAGCAAAAGCCTGGCACAACCGCAGACACGCTCGTCGCTGGAGGATTTGGCGGCACCCTTGGCGCCACAGCGGGAACAGCTGCCGCCCTGAGTGGCTCGAGTTTTTCCACCATTCCCATTCTTGGCGCTGCTGGAGCCGTTGGCGGGGTGGGAATTTCAAAAATTACGGAAGATACGGTGTATGTGTGCGCAACCGATGTTCAGGTGACTGAGAAAACCAAAGAGGTCGTTGAACAAACGATCACCACACAAACAAACCATGGTGGGAAGTCATTAGGACTTTCACTTCTTGGCGGGTTATTTACTGGACGATCACGGGAAGGTCCATCGGTCGGACAGGTTGAACAGGGGATCACCGAAACTCGACGGGGGAAAGAGCGACTACACCAAGTTCGATACGTGGCGAGCGCGCAAAAAATGTGGCTGGATCTAGAAGAAGCGACACCCGTGTTAACTCAACGATTAGAAAACGGCATCGCAGGACTGTTTTCTGAAGGATCACGATAATCCCAAATGTTGAACTGTTTCAACAAGAATAGATAGCAAGACCCAAAGACTAGTATTCGTAGAGCAAATAAAGCCTGCATCAAGAGTAAGAAGGCTGTGGAAACGAAAAAGCGCCAATGCTCTGCGAAGAGCGGCGAAACGGTTTTTCCAAGATGCTCAAACCAAACTTCGATACTTTCACGATTTAGAGTCATCTATTCACTCTCCCTGCCGTTCCAATCGATTTCTCTAACGAAGACTAGCCTTTTTTTCGTGTCCCTTAGGTAGTGTGCTGCAAGCTAAAAACTTTCATTGGTCTGTTACCGTTTCCCTAGAGAATGTGTTGCACGGATGAGGCCCCCATACAAGTTCCTCGCAACAAATCTCTGAGATTACAGGCCTAGTCTTTTAGAGGGGATTGTGCTTTCGCGAACGCGACTCGTAGTTTGTTCAGTATCTATGTCTGGACGATATTCCATATTGAAGGAAAGGAACAATCCCTTTTCGACTGACTGCTGCGTCGCCCAATCCCACATGACAAGAAACCAACCATGTGAACATCAAGAATGGAAAAACACGATGACAAGCAAGAATAAGAAGATATTACTGGTTGAAGACGAGGAATCGAACCGTCTATGTCTTCGCGATTTTCTCGTATATCACGGCTACGTATGTCAGGAAGCGGAAAATGGTGCTGAAGGCTTGAGTAAATTGCATTCGGAACACTTTGATCTCGTTATCATGGATCTCAATATGCCCGAAATGAATGGCTTTCAACTTCTCGAAGCCCTAGCGAGCAGCCCTTTGGTCAAGCAAATTCCCATCCTCATTGTCACAGGCCAATCCCTCCACGAAGTGAAACAGAAGGCCACCCATCCCTGGGTCAAAGACGTCTTAGCCAAACCCTATGATTTTCCCAAAATCTTGCAAACTCTCACCACTCTCTTCTCGTAACACTTCGCTTCAACAGTTTCGACACAATCCTATCTCGTAATACTCCAGTAGGAGAGGATACCCCTCCTCATCTCAGAGGTAGGTTCACAGGAGGGAAATGATGACCTACGAAATCGCCTTCAAAGTGTTTCTTTGGGGTGTCCTTGTTGGAGGGATCATCATCGGCCTGTACATCGTTGAAATGGTTCACCCTTTTATCGAGCCCTATGTCGACTTCATCAGCGGGTTAGTCGACTTGGTCAATACTGTGCAGACCACGGAGTAAGTACGTTCACTTTTATGGGAGGTATTTTTTATGTTACGCCACAAACTGTTTCTCTTCCTCATCGCCGGCTGGTTTGTCATGGTAGCTATCCTCGTGGCCGATAAAGGACCGATCGCCACGAGCATTGTCTTGATTGGGGCGTTTGCCGCCGTCTTTCGACAAAGTACCCCAGCTGCGTTCAAAGAACTTCAACGTTGGAGCCAAGAGGCGTGGGCGGACTTCCGGAGTCAATCGGTGACAGTAGTCGATCACACATCGTCTGTAAAAATTCACTCATCTTCAGAGAACTAGAGTCAAAAAGGAGGTGCACATGTGCAGCGGTATCGCAGCTGGAATCTCGCGAAGTTTCCGGCAAACATCCGCAGATTCTCTTCTTCCCCAGCACTGGTACACGGACACACCGGCGAATTGTTCGAAATGCGGCAATTCAACACTTCTCTTTAGCCGAGAGCGATGCATGCCGACAAACAGTTCCGCCATTATCGTCATTGCGTGGATTTGCCCCTTGTGCAGCGAACGCCACTGGAAACAACCATCAGCTCTCAACGACGCCTAGTCGACTCAAGAGTCCTCTGCAAAGTCGTCAGCGCCTCGCTGAGTCTCCTCACGCTTTCTCTTTCACGGAGGGATACTCATGAACCAGCAACACGCTTCGATCTCTTCGAACTCTTCATTCTGTCCTACACGGGTCATTTCTAAACTCATGGCGCTGTGGTACCGAACAATCGGCCTCGAACATCATAAGGATCATGACTGCCACTTCACCATTGAAACGCGGTTTAGTTATGGCGGACAAGTTCGCTTTGTGCTGAACCACCATGGATATTTAGAAAAGGATATTGAAGAAGAGTATTGGTCGTATGAACTGGCTGAGCAGGCGCTCATACGACTGTTGCGTCAGCTCATTCGGAAGCACTGCCAGATACACTCGACGTTAGATCAAGATGTTGAAGATGCTGACTTGGATCGGTGTAACGAAATTCTAGAAGAGCTAGGGGATCTTCAAGTGAAGAATGAGCGAATAGGCACAATGCCATGATGGCAAGTGCGCGGAATAAAGATTGGCATGCTCTGGCCAATTCCCCAAAAGCTAATAGTCATGCGTTTGGTTGCCCGGTATCCTTGCTTTTCTAATCAACCTTCTACCCCGACAATCAAACCCTTCTTCCGGGCGCTCGTTCCGAGCGCAATTCCTCGCCGCTAGCATCAATTGAAAAATCGAAACCAGGAGGCACTATGTCGGTACCTTCGCTCGATCAACTCCTTCACTCGTTTGATGCGGCACTCACAGACGAAATCGCCGTCTTGCACGACACGGCTGCGCGATCCTCATCTTCTCCCGTTACCTCTTCCCATCGTCCTTCCCAGGATTGTCCCACCTCTCACAATCTTGCCCTGCATCCGGAAGAGGAAATTCCCGAACCGGTTGAGGAGGTAAGGCCACTGGTCACCTCCGTCGACCTCTTGCATCGACTGCAAGAGCGCTTACACGTCATCGGTCGGCATCCAACCGACTGGTCTACCCCCCTAGCACTTAAGGCAGTATCCCCCAACAGTCACCCAGACACGATCACCTTTCCTCCAACTCTTTTTGAAGAGGACTCGCTGGATGCGTCGCAACGAGAAGCCTACCGCCGGGCGTTAACCGATGATCTGCTCTTTCTGTGGGGACCTCCGGGAACAGGGAAGACTCGAGTGATTGGGCAGATCCTTCAGTCTGCATTACATCGTGGCCTCCGCGTCCTGTTGTGTTCCACAACAAATGCCGCAGTGGATCATGCCCTCGATGGTGTGCTGGAGAATCTGCAAGAGGATCACGCAGACACCATCCTGCGTGTAGGAACACCGAGTGCGGATGCGTCACCGCGTATCCATTCGGTCACACTCACGGAACAGCTGCATGAACGTGCCGCGCCGCTTCGAGAGAAGTACACACAACTTCAAACCATTGTGACGACAATAGACACTGAAATTGAAGAACTTCGAAAAGAATTAGAACAGGTCAATGAGAGAGAACAGCACAGCAGACAGATTTCTGCACTCATGAGAGACCGAAATCGCATTGATCGCTCGTTGACGGACGTTCAAAACCAAATACAGAGAATTACCGCTCAACGAGGCCTTCTTCAAAAGAAATTACCGGCCATATTTTCCTGGACCAACTGGTTATGGCCTCGACGACGCAAAAATCTGCTGAAGGCCATTGCTACGCACAACCAAACTCTCCAATCGCTTCACAGTAAAGCTAGAACGCTGCTTAAAGCATTCAGCACACTGGAGGATCAATTAGCCAAGGCACAGAGACAAGAGTATGACCGCGCAGCTGAAGGCCTCTGTGATGACCAGAGACGTTCCACGTTTGAAATCTACGACGCGTTACGGCAAGCCGAAGCGCAACTTACTGACATACAGGCGCAGCTTGAATCTCTTCGTATGACACTCCAGGGCTTAGAGCGTGAGCTCGTGCACGATGCTCAGGTGGTTGCAACAACCCTCACGCGGGCTTCCTGTTTCAGGCTGTTCGAGTCCGAACGCTTTGACATGGTGATCGTTGATGAAGCCAGTTTGGCCAGTCTCCCTGCCCTCTTTGCGACGCTGTGTCTCGCCACAGAACATGTTGTCCTGGTCGGTGATTTTTTACAAAATCCGCCCATTGCCCGGAACACGTCGTCTCCATCGGCTCAATGGCTGACACAATCCATCTATGATCTCGCAGAAATTCAGAACCACCATGATCCACGTGTGGTCGCCCTCAGCACGCAATATCGGATGCATCCCGATATTGGCGACCTGGCAGGCACGCTCTACCGGCAGCGAGGCTTACCCTTTCACTCTGCCGACTTTCTCTTCGATACCCGAGAGGCCGTGGTGTCCTTACCACCCTTTCCCCATGCCCCCTTAGCGATCGTCGATACCACATCAGCCTGCCCACAGATTCAGCGTGATGAACGTGGCTCGCCACGCAATTTGTATCATGCGCGTATCGTCCTGCGACTGATTGCGCAGACCCTGTTAAATCAGGATCCCACGTCCACTCCCCTCACGATTGCCGTGATGAGTCCCTATCGCGCACAGACGACCGTCCTTGAACGATGCGTCAAGCTGCACGGCTGGGAATCGAACGTGCATGTGGGCACCATCCATCAATGCCAAGGGCAGCAATTTGATGTCGTCATTTTTGATACCACGATTATCAACAATCTGCGGCAGAGCTTTCTCTGTCGGACACAGTCCACGAGTGGAGGCACACGGCTGTTAAACGTGGCAATGACTCGGGCGAAAAGCAAATTGATCTTAGTTGGACATGCTCGGGCGTTAACGGCCTTACCCCCAGAGACCTTTTTGCGAACCTGCTTCGATTACACCTGCCTGCATGGTGTCACACTCAACAGTGCGCAGATGATTCCCCCACTCTCCGACGCTGCACCCGATCGATGGTGGCACGACGACCAACTGCCTTCGTTATTCCCTGACCACTCATCTCCGCCCTTCCTGACGACGGTCTAACCCCGGGGCGCGGCTGGCGTGGCAGCAGATCCACTTGGAGGCGCTATGATTACTGGATCCCTCACCACTGGATGCCGGTTAGAAATCGAACTGACGGCCACTGATATACGAGAACCGATCTGGCGCTATGTAAAAACGTTAGAATACGGCGTTGAACCAATAGACGCGGTTCAACACGGACAGCCGATCGTCAAGAAAGAAAGTTTGCCCAACCCACGCTATATCCGACTGTCGTTTCGTACTGACTTTCCAGACATTGTGTGTATTCATCAATCCCTGGGCCTCTTTCCGGGGCTCTCCCTCGACGACGCCCTTGCCAAGGAATCAGACAAAGCCCCCTTCATTCGAAAGGCCTGGCGGGACGAACATTCAATCCACGTCATATGGGAAGGGTTTCGCCTCGACAAGTTTGCAACAAGCTGGAAAAACCTTCTGGTGGTCCTGAACGACCTCGGTCCGATCAGCTTTGGATACACCCTCGGACTGCATCCCGACACCTTTCCCGCGATCAGTGCTGAATTACTTTCACTTTTTGGCCATATGGGCAAGCGATCGACTCTCTCCAATGGTCATGCAGGAGGTATGGGCTATGAGTAAGTGTTCAAAGAACCACGCCAAGACGAACCGCCCCTCAACCCCTTCAGTGACCTTCTACAAATTGAAGCTAGTCCGTGATGAAGGTTTCGGGATGTGCCAGGAACGTGCGCCGAACGTTGTTTCAGGTCTACTGACGCAGTGTGAAGGACCATCAATATCAGACTCCGCTGTGCTTCACGGACTTATCCGGAACGTGTTTCACGAACTCGACCGCGAACATTTCGTCATCGTCGGGCTGGACGCGAAGCACCGTATTATCGGTGGTAGCCTCATCGCGATCGGCTCGTTGACCGCCGCGATCGTACATCCACGGGAAATATTTAAGACGGCCATTGCGATGAATGCTGCGGCCTTGATTCTGCTGCACAATCATCCCAGCGGGGATCCAACACCCAGTCCAGAGGATCATGAGTTAACAAAGCGGTTAGCAGAGTGCGGAGAGTTATTGGGCATACGAATTCTGGATCACTTGATCGTAGGAGATAACCGCTATTACAGCTTCGCTGATGAGGGGGTGCTGTCTTGAATGCACGTTAACCAGTTTGAAACCTAATACGTCCAATAGTTCTTCATTCCCGAATCATCAACTCCTAAGAACTTCCGTCCTTATACTTTAAGGTGTTCCATGTCCTCTAGAATTTCTCGACCAATGTCCTGGGACGAACAACATGCGGCGGAAGCCGCCTTTCGTGATCAGCCGTTTGATCCTCAATGGGGTGAGGCTGCCCAACGAGTCTATGTAGGCATTCAGTCAGCCAAGGGCGATCGTCCAGTCGTCACCGGCGGTTCACCACACCACCCTGAGCCACCAAGGTCCTGTGTTCCTCACGTCGACTCTTCTCATGCACTCGTTTCCGTCATGCTGCTTGAGCCTCTCGAACAGCGATATCTGATCTTTCCCGTTCGAATGTCCGTGGCACACATTCTTTCAACCATCAAGCGCCAGTTTCCTCAACGAGACTTTGAGTTGGAACGAGTCATCCCGCTGAAAGGAAGAACACGAGATGATGCAAGTCATTCACGGTGATTTGATCGACCTTTCAAATAATGATGCCTTCGATGTCATCGTCCATGGATGCAACTGCTTTCACACGATGGGAGCTGGGTTAGCGCGACAAATCAGACGGCGCTTTCCCGTGGCCTATCACGCAGATTGCCGCACGATCAAAGGCGATCGTCGCAAGCTAGGGACGTGTTCGGTTGCATCATGCATGACGCGGCAAGATCAATCCCTCTCCGTCGTCAATGCCTACATCCAATACGATTGGCGCGGTGTCGGTCGGAAAGTGGACTATGACGCTCTTCGTCAGTGTCTTGCCTGGATCGCACAACGATACCCTAGACACCGAATTGGTCTACCCATGATCGGGTGCGGGCTTGCAGGTGGCGATTGGTCGATCATCGAAGGAATTATTGCAGAAGAACTCGGCACTCTAGACGTCACAATCGTCCGCTTGTCCCGCGCATCACAGATTCATCGTTACATCTCCTGATTCTCTATTGCTCTTCATAACCGTTAGGCTCGCGCTGCTCGCAATGTCTTGCTTCCATGATTCCTGCCGCGGAAGCGCCCACTTCCGTTTTTATCCTCTCTTTACCCATCCTCTCACGGCGTCGACATCCGATCGGCGCCGTGCCCACCATGAGATTCGTCGTCGGACCGTCATCAAGGATGTTGTTGAAGTCGTTATGAACCATCTTGTCTTATCCGTCATTGAAGGAGGAAGCCATGGACACGTTGTACACTTCAGACACCGAATTACTCGCCCCGCTCCCTGACACGGTAGTCCTGAGCCGAAATGATGATCTTGAAAAAACCGTCACCTCATTAGACCTGTTGTATGAGGCCCACTTCAGTCAATGGGCGCACAAAGATCGTGAGCGCTGGTTTAAACGGGAAACTCGGTATGCTGACGAAGAACAGGGACAACCTAGTTTTCCCGTCATTATGCGAACAGTTCGACGGAATCCCAATCCTCGGTTTGTCACGATTCCCGATGGGCGGCGTGTGATACGGCTTGATCCACGGCGAGTCCTCACCTTGTGTGGAACACGAGAAGTGATGACGTTTGAGGATGCCATCGCTCAGCGAGGACCTCGCGGCCACAAACAGCAATGTCCGTCCTGTTACGGATGGCATCTCCAAAAAGGAGAACCACATCTCTCTCAACAGCAACCCACAGGACCATCGTACGAACCGCGTATACGCTGTCCTAAATGTACGGCCGATGCTGAAGCCTCCTATTTCCTCGACGAACGGGAGATCGTGTGCCGACTCTGTGGGCATCGCGTCGAAGAACCCTTACCCGTTCTCAGTGATGAGGAAGAAGCGCAGAATGCCTGGGCCATGGAGTGCGCGATGGTTATTGAATCCCCTGACCCTATAGAAGAAGAGGCTGATCAGAGCTGGGACGGAGACTTTCCTGATGAGAGCGTGCAAGATGAAATCGGCCATGATGATCGGATGGCTGACCATGACGCCGACCACGTCCCCGTCTCCTGGATGGCTGACGTGGACCTCGAGACGCTCGATGCTCAGGATCTGCACGAACTCGGTGATGCCTTGCACGAGCCGGCCTTTCATCTATTCACCGCTCGATCGTCACTCCGACAGGGACTCATCAATTCCGCACTCGTGGAGGCTGACGATCCTGAGTCGCGGATGATGGTGTGGGCAGCTGCCGGCCGTCTTCTCTCTGAATCTGCGAGACGATTAGATTGTGACGAAGGATATACGCTGGCGGCCTGGTTAGAACAATTAGACCCCGACGATCTTTCATTACTGGCAGGTGATTGTGATGCCGTACATCCCTGGTTGGCTCATCCGAAAGCTGATATGTTCGAGCCAACTGATCGCTTACTGCGACCACTTCAACATCGAATTCTCCACGCCTATCAACGCTTCAGAAAACCGGATGCCGCCATCCGGTATCTCTCACGCGATTTTCGACTCTCGCCTGTCGCCATCCGGCACCTGGTGACGACACCCGCTGATTCACAACCTGTCACATCGGGGACACAGGCCGCCTAAGCATCAGGTGTCGACAGAGAAGACGGCTTGAGCTCGCGATGCGAGCAATCTGTCATCAATCATGCATCAAGACGTGACGGCAATCATGCGTCACTTGAGTGTTCACTTTTCTCTTTGGAGGTGTATCATGAGCAATTTCAACAAAATCATTCAACAGGGTCGGTTGGTGAAACAGCCAGAACTGCGTTATACGCAGAGTGGGACACCCGTAACCAACATTCGACTGGCTATTGATGGTCTGCCCAACAAAGGAAGCGGGGAAGGTCGAACCGACTTCATTCCCATGACCGTGTGGGGGAAGCAAGCAGAACACGTGTGTCAATATTGTGTACAAGGCCAGGTCATCACGGTCGAAGGGCATCTCCGCGATGTGATCCGCGTTGAAGAGGGCGGCAGCAACCGTCATGAGTTGCAAGCGCATGCCCAACGGGTCATTTTTGGCGCCAAGCCCATGCCGAAAGCGGCCTAAGCGGTTTCGACATTATACAGAAAGGCTCTGGGCAACCGGGGCCTTTCTTGTGACCACTCCAGCATGCTGGTAGAATGACGGGTGAAAGTAGGGAACTCGCTATGGCCGAAAATTCAGTTCAAACCAAACGATGGACTCGCCGTGAATACTATCAGATGGCTGAAACGGGCATGTTTCAGCCAGACGAACACGTTGAGCTTATTGATGGAGAAATCATCACGATGACGCCCCAGCGCAGCCAGCATGCGGCGGTCATTGGGAACGTGGAAGCGGCGTTACGACAGGCGTTTGGTGACGGCTATTGGGTCCGAACCCAAATGCCCCTGGCGGTATCTGAGGAATCTGATCCAGAACCCGATTTGGCCATCGTGCCAGGATCCCCCAATGACTATCTCAACGAGCACCCCACGACGGCTCTGTTAATCGTTGAGGTCAGCGATACGACCTTACCGTTTGACCGCAAAAAAAAGGCGTGGGTCTATGCCCACAGTCAGATCCCCGAATATTGGATTCTTAATCTACGAGATAATCAGCTTGAAGTGTTTCGCAATCCGCAGTCTTCAAAATACCAATCTCAGTTCATCATGCACGCTCCGCAGACGGTAGAACCTTTACACGCCGGTGGTTCCCGCGTTCCAGTCTCCGCCCTTCTTCTTCCTGAAAAATAAACACAAAAAAGGGGGGAGCGGTCACCCCAATAAAGGAGTGATCATTCCGCTTCCCCCACTAGTGAATAACAAGAGACGTTAGTTCTGACATGCTACGGCAAAGGCTTCATGACTGACACCAAATTTTGGAGCCAGTATGCGAATCCCTGCTTGCCGATACCGAAACCGATTGACTCGCGCGCGACAGGCCTGTTGCCATTTACGAATCTTGTGCTGAATGTCTGGAAGCTGCTGAGACGTGTCGAGATCATCCTGGTCCTCCCGATCAGGAAGAAACCCTTCAAGATCCTCTGGACATGCTTGGCAGACCCACTCGGCGACTTCGCGTTGCGCAGTTCCCGAGAGGTGCTCACAGGATTCAGCGAGATTCGAAGCCACGGCCCAGACGAGATTCACGCTGGTAGCGGGAATTCGCTTGAGCATGGTCGCTTCGAGTAACGCGACACGAAACGGCCGGAGGCGACGATCGAGCCAGAAACGATTCTCTAACGCGACGAGTTGTTCATCCGTGGCTGATGAAGTCTCTGAGTCCTCATCCATTGATGTGCTCTCCTCAGAAAGCGTTGAGCTTTCTTCTGAGAACATCATACCTTCATCATCAATGAAATCAACGTCACCATTCTCGCAAGCATCATAAAAGAGATCTTGTGTCGCGGTGGCGTCATTGTGTCCATAAGATTCATTGTCCTCACCACAATCCGATAGATCTCGAATTGGTGCCATTGCTAACGCACGTTCATTGTGATCCAGTTCGGCTTGTGATAACGACTGACTGACAATGTATCCCTCCTTTAACCATCCGCAGAAGCAATGAATGGTGAAGAAGGGTCCATCGTGTTGAATCTCTAAGACGGAGGCGTGACATTTCGGACATCGAACTTCCAGATCTTCATCGTGAGTCGTCGACTGCACAGAAGACTGAGGTGTTCGCGTCGGACGCTGAAGATGAAATCCTCGACACGTCTGACACTTAATGCCCTGATGAAATGATTGTCCCGATTGTTCCGCTTCCGTGAGTAGCACAGGTGTCTGGATGCCACATAACGGTAACGCTCGACGTCTATCCAAACGGATTGCGCGTCGGCCATCGGATAACGTGACGTAATGATACGGTGTCAGACGAATGGATGGTGGAGTCGGCGGGACACAGTGGAGATCGTCATCCTCAAACCGGTTCTCCCAAGGTGTGCGTGCATTGAACAGGCGTTGATACCGTCGTTCAATGTCCTGTTCCTCATACGCGTTTAGTGCGATGAAGTACGGAGCAAACACGCGGTCCTCATCAATGTGACGTCTGACGGATTCTGCTGATTTCGACTGATTGACTGTGGTAGAAGACATCATGACTAAACTCCTTTCAGTGGATGCGGCAAGGCACCAGAAAAGATGACAGAGTGACGAGTGATTGAATGGATACTGATGACAAACAGACACACCTTCCCCCACTGAATTTCGAAACAGATCTTGCTGAACCATTACGATCAGAGTGGGAAGATTTAGCACGCACGCTTCAATCTGCTCACGACAGTGGAACCTCACTCGATGCGTCCTTCAAATGCCGATTGCGTCGATTTTATGATCGACTAGTATCTTCACTCGGCTTTTGTGGGAAACCCGTGTGCTGTTCACAGTGTCAGAGACGGTTAGATGGCATGCGTGTGACAGGTGAAGACTGTGATGATCCAGACACGTGGGAATTACAGTTCGATGCGAAGCAATCCGTCCCAGAAATATGGTACGTCTGCTTGCAGTGTGGAAGAAAAGTCAGACAGGAGTACGAGATCGTTCACTAAGTGACCATCCGGTGTACTCTCTGCAACAACTCATCCCCTTGAATCTGCTCTTCGTTCAACGTGCTGAGATACTGTTTGACGACATCAGGCTGTTGCTGAATGCGATCAAACAAGTGACGACGAGTGTGATGCACATGACGACGATCCCCGAGAAAGACACGCCAGGCATCTTGTTCTTGTTTGGACAATGGATACGACATACGACACCTCCTTGCGACAGACGATCTGAACGCAGATCTTGGTGAAAAATGGAAATACGGGCTGGTGCATTCGCAATGAGCATCACGAACGACGAACAGCTTGGACGAGAGAGACAGCTAAGGACGTGATGGAGACGAGAAAGACGAGAACGAGAAGTTGGAATAGAGAATGGAGAGACGAGAAGACGAGAACAGTGGAGAGTAGAAAAGACTAGAGACGATGCATCATGTTAAAAACCTTGAATAACAATGATGCGACGGAAAGAGAAAACGTGTGACGAGAAAAGTAAAACAATGTTTCAGCGAATGCCTACAGAACCAAATAGAGTAGTTTAGTTTCGCTCTTTTCGTGAGCCGTGTCAATCCTCTTTTCCTAACAGACGAATCATCCTCTGATCTTTGCGCGTAAAAACTGACAGGCCCGCGTCGCGGGCAAGGTCTGCTTCTCATGTATTTAGGGATTGTAACCATGAGGAGGACACCATGAGTGCACAGACGCTGGCTTTGGCCTTTCGTCATCACCTAGAAACCTACGGCCTGTTATCCACCCTTGGTGCCGAGGTTCCCTATGGGCAAAAGCTCATTGTCAGAAACACCGCCACCCCTTCGCACACACAGACCCTGGTTCTGTATGAAGGGAAGAAAGGGCCACGTATTGTCTTTGAAGGCAGTACGTGGTCAGAAGAGCTGCGATCATGTGTGCAAACATTATGGCAGAGCTTTCAGAAAACACCATCAGATTCTTATGAGAATGTGGCATGCCATGACGACGGTGGTGTAGTCATATATGTCGATGGTTCATATCAAGACGCCAATGGCAACCCATGCATCAGCTGGGCGTTCGAAGCGTGGCAAGATGAAACGTCTCTTCATGCGGCCTCTGGCGTGATCGGTGATGAACGTCTCCTTTCCTTACGTAATGTGGCAGGTGAATGCGAAGCTGCACGACAGGGGTTACAGTGGTGTCACGATCACGCACTCCGCGCCGTTGAAGTTCGGTATGACTATCAGGGAGTAGCGGCCTGGCCGACCAGATCATGGAAAGCCAAGCTTCCTTTTACGCAACAGTATGCCCAAGATATTCAAGAACTGGCAGAACACCTGAGCATTTCATGGAAGCATGTGCGAGGCCATAGCGGAGAAGTCGGCAATGAACGCGTGGATCAAATGGCACGAGAGGCTTTAGGACATCGCGTATCATAAGAGCTTACGACAAAACTGTGGCGAGCAAAAAGGGTGAGGGCCCTCCCCCACCCTTCCTGCCGCGCCTTACCTAACACTAGGTAAAGCCATCCCCACTTGAGACATCAATTTGATATCCCAAGTCTGGCCCATCAGACAGATCCGCTGTCAGCACGGTTTCCGAAAACGGATCATCACTCCCGACACCCAGCAGGTCATCGATCGGTTCGGTGCCCGCAAAGTCTCCGGGGAGACTTTCAGAAAAGGGATCTGTGGTGAGCGGTTGTTCACTGACCGTCTCGTCTTGCGCGACCGAGTCGGTGAATCCAAACACATCGTCCATTGGTCTTCACCTCCTTTCTCAAGGGAGCGTCCCTTATACATGTATTACAACCCACTAGTGCTTCACGTGGTCGTGAAACGACTGGAAGGAGGCATCCATGCACACTCAGATTGGACAGTTGCTCATCGTGGCTTCAGTTATTCTCATTTCGTCATTGGCTAACGCAGAATCTCGATACACGTTGACACCCGGGGTCTCTTCTGAAAACAAGAGACAATGGGTCTATGGGCGCGGTACCGTGTTTGGCGATGCTGACCCCTGGCGCAGTTGCCAGCAGGCCACGAAGACAGCTGAAATGCATCTTCGTACCGTGCTTGAGCAGGCGCTGCCTGGATTTACACCTCCTGACAAGACCAAATTTCCGATCCGATCGGTGTCGTTTTCCGCTGGCAATCTGGCGTGTACCGTCGTGGTGGGTATTACTGTCACACGTGTCGAGCAAGTTGGACCTCAGAGTAGGACGGATATGGTGAGAAAACTCTTACATCTGCCGTAGCTCGCTCGTTGTCGTCTCGTTCGAAGAGACAAGAAAGGGTATGGTGATGGACTGCTTTCGTTTAACGTGGGCTGTCGGCAACCAGATTCTCCAAGACATTCATGACTACGGAAATCGGTACGAAATCATAGGGAGCCGTGAGGCTATCTTCGATCTGTGGTTTCATCTCACACAACTTGAAAAACTTGCGGACCAGAATCTGCATGAATCAGCGTGTCCGCGATGCTTGACCATCTTGGATATGAACGGCCTCCCCCAAGAACCTCAGCGAGGCCTGCA